>JANQST010000528.1 GCA_028279155.1 Cyclobacteriaceae bacterium | reverse complement strand
CACTGAAACTTGTTCATTACATTATCATACATCACATCTGTGTTGACCGAGAACCCGGCCTGAGGATTCGGATTTAATACTGGTAGTAGTCGAGTAGTAATACCTTCCTGAATCATGTAAGGAGACAGCTCAAGATTTGTATTGGCCAAGGACGTATTGTTAAAATAGATGGGTCGTTCCCAATTCGAGTTGACAATAAGGTCAAGTATTGCAAGATCTTTTTTCTCAAGTGCTCGTCCTTTGATGCTGATATCCATGTATGGCTGAACATCATCTTTCATTTCTTCAGGCACCATTGACTTGATCTTCGCAGTATCAATGCCGGTCAATATGAGCCTTCTTCCTGGCACAGAATTATAGCTGCTGATAGAAGTAGGTATTTGCAATTGTGGATGTTCCTGCTCAATTGCTTTCATAAACTGAATAGCACTGATAGCTCCTTTGATGTTTGGATTTTCAACGACAGGTAGATAATCATTTAATCCACCTTGTTGATAATGTTTGGCTGTAAGCCCAAATGGTAGCGGAGTGGATTCGTATGCCGGCCGCATCATCTGCTCGATGTACCAGTCAGTATTGAAGTAACTTAATACAATAACGCGCACATCTCTTCTGTAACCTTCTACTTCCTGGGCATACCATAAAGGGAAGGTATCGTTGTCGCCACCGGTAAAAATGATTGAATTCGGTGCGCATGAAGCCAGGTAATTTTTAGCTGCGTCTACAGAAAAATATCGATTAGAACGATCATGGTCATCCCACGTTTGAGTAGCTATTAATACCGGAATACTTAGGCCAATGACGGAAGCTACTATTGCAGCTATTTTCTTCTGTTTCGAAATGCCCTTTATCAAGTCGTAAAGCATAAGTACTCCGAAACCAATCCATATGGTGAACATGTAGAAGGATCCTGCATAGATATAGTCTCGCTCTCTCGGTTCTATTGGTGGCGTGTTCAGATAGAGGACAATGGCAATACCTGTCATGAAAAACAACAAAGCAATAGCTGAGAATAACTTAGGATCCCTTTTGTACTGAACTATTATACCAAGCAGTCCTAATAAGAGAGGCAGGCCAAAATAGAGATTTCGTCCTGGATTAGAAGCCAGCGATGATGGAATCTTATCAAAGGCATCCGTGATCCCAACCCACGAAGCTCCCTGGATATCCGATTCCCTTCCTACAAAATTCCATAAGAAGTACCGCATGTATTGATACCCTAACTGATGTTTGAACAGGTAGAAGATATTATCCCCGAAGCTAGGTTTCTCACCTTTTTTCAATCCTGTTACCTCAAGATACTTGTTGATGTGATTAGGATCAGAGCTGTACATCCTTGGCAGTATAGTGGTGTGCTTAGCATCAAATACTTGTTCTACTTTGTAGTCTTTTGGTACATACTTGTCCTCACCACGCATGTATACGGTTGCTCCTTTTTTGTTGTCAATGAGCGTTGCAGTGTAGTACTGTCCTTTAAATAATGGTCGACTTCCGTATTGCTCCCTTTTCAAGTACGAAACAAATGAAATAATGTCTTCCGGATTGTTTTCATCAATTGGTGGATTGTAGTTGCTTCGAATTGGAATCATCATATAGGATGAGTACCCGATCATGATGAAAGTGAAGCTTAACAATGCGGTGTTGAGAATGTACTTGTTATGTATAATTGAATACCTGATTCCATAGATCAGTCCGGCGAGGAAAAGTACTGCAAAGAAGATCACTCCTGATCCGAATGGTAGTCCAAAGTTGTTGACGAATAAGATTTCAATTTTACCTGCCAGTGATGGAATACCTGGTATAATTCCTTCAAGAATAAAAATGACAATGAAACCGGAAATAGCAAGGGTAGCTAAAATTCCATTTCTTGTCACATTTTCATAATACTTGAAATAAACAATGAGTCCCAGAACTGGGATAGCAACAAGGTTTAGCAAGTGTACACCAATGGATAATCCCATCATGTAGGCGATCAAAATGAGCCATCTGGCACGATCTTGTTCTTCACTTAAATTTTCCCATCGTAGAATGGCCCACAAAACGAATCCGGTAAAGAATGCAGACATGGCATAAACTTCAGCCTCCACAGCTGAGAACCAGAATGAATCAGAGAATGTGCAAGCTAGTGCTCCAGTTAAGCCAGCAGCCATGATAACGATTATATCTGTGGTTGTTTCTTCTCCCTTTTTTACTCTAAGAATCCTTTTAGCAAGGTGTGTGATTGACCAGAAAATAAAAAGCACAAAGAATGCACTACTCATTACACTAAGGATATTTACCCAGTAGGCAATTTGTTCCAAATCTCCACCACCCAACATCGAAAACATCCGACCAGTAAGAAGGAAAAAAGGTGCACCTGGAGGGTGTGGAACTTGCAATCTTGCAGAACATGCGATGAATTCTCCAGCATCCCAGAAGCTGGCTGTCGGTTCAACGGTGAGCCAGTAGGTAACAAGCGCAACTAAGAATGCAAACCAGCCTGTAATGATGTTTATTTTCTGATATCCCATAAGATTCGAAATGTAGAGGGCGAAAATAGCAATTAAAGAACAATAAACGGCTTACGAAGCTTTGCGGCTATGATTTTAACATTTTTTTGTCATCTAGTACACAGCGGTGTAAAAGGCCAGCCAGATGAGGAAAAACAATACATAAGTGCTTAGAACGATGTAAACCGATATTTTCCATTTTTTACCGCTCAAAAAATAGATTCCAACCATAAGGATTGGCCAGTATAACAATTCGAAAATATTGAGCGATTTTAATGGATAGTGATACTTAGCCTGAATCTCTGTGTAATCGACAAGGTTGATTAGGGAAAAAGGGTAGAAGGCCACATAATCATGGTAATTGGGATCGGAATAGAAAAGTGTGTAGTAAATGATTTTAAAGATCTCCGGGAGAAAGAAAAAAATTTCAGCGAACATGACCAACTTCCACAATTGATTGAAATGGAGCCGATAGCCAAACATGAAACTTCCGATCCAAAGACAGAGTGTTGTCCAGGTAAATTTCCAAGTCAGGAAAACCGGGACATTTAAATATTGGATACCATACAGAATATCAAATACCCAAATCTCTCCTCGTTCGTTAAGTACCTCGAATGCTGCGATGGAGTCAATGATAAAGATCCTTTTTACGAACAAGAGTGTGATATACACCAGACAAATTATTATGAACATTCCGGTGAAATTGAAATCGAACCAATCCTCCAAAAAACGTTTTCTGTATTTGTCTAAAGTTCCTGTCATTTAGTTTTGAGCCCTGAATGAAATTGGACGTCAAAAATATCATCCTCTTGGTGGGAATCCTAGTTTCGTTTTTTGGAAAGGGACAACCCAAGGACAGCCTCGACTATAACCTGCTACAAAATCCATTCATACAGATTGAAGCCACCGAGGCGATCAATTCCATGTATAATTTCGAATTTACCAAATCGAACAATCATTTTAATTACCTGAAAAAAAAGTATCCATGGCATCCTTTACCATATTTACTCACTAGCCTGAACTATTGGTGGAGGATTGTTCCGAATGTTGAGAATGAGGAATGGGACGATCAATTTTTGGCCTACATTGATACCACGCAAGTGTTGGCAAAAACATTGTATAAAGAGCACAACGAGATAGAGGGAGCATTCTTTTTAGCGGCGGCCTATGCATTTGAAGGTAGGCTTTATTCCGAAAGAGGGTGGTACCGCAAAGCAGCAGTTGCTGGAAAGAACTCATTGAAGTATTTTCAATATTGCCGTGGACATGAAACGTACAGTCCTGAGCTTTTATTTGGTGATGCTCTGTTCAATTATTATTCAGAATGGATCAGAGAAAATTATCCCTGGTTGAGGCCGATAATGTGGGTGTTCCCAAAAGGAAATAAAGAAGAAGGAATTAAGCAGCTAAAGGAGGTTTCCAGGAATGCCTTCTATTCAAGAACTGAGGCTCAATACTACCTCATGCGGTTATTGGCTTCCGAGGAAAATGATGTTCGAGGCGCGCTTCAGGTTGCCCAATATTTGAATGAGTCATTTCCCGAGAACGCGTACTTTGAACGCTACTACCTGAGGCTTCTCTATCAAACCGGGAGGTATACCAAAGCAGAGAAGATGTCTAAGGGCGTGTTAGCTAAAATTGATAGCAGTAAAGTAGGATACGAGGAAAATTCCGGAAGATATGCGGCATTTTTTCTTGGGCACATCTACGAGCTTAGAAAAAAGTACGATTTAGCAAAAGAGTATTATGATCTAAGCATGGATTTTGCAGAAAGAATAGGAGCTACTGACAAGGGATATTATTTTTATTCATTACTTCATCTAGGAATAATTGCAGAGAAGGAGGAAGACAAGGATCTTGCAAGATCATATTATAAGCGTGTAAAAAAAGAAGCCGACCGCAAGCACGATGCAAGAAAGTCTGCAAAAAGGAGGCTGGAGAGGTTGTAACGAATCATGATAAACAAGAATAGATTTTTAATCATAGGAGGGACCGGAACTCTTGGAAAGAGTCTTGCAAAAAGGTTATTGGAGAAAGATGCAAATTGTTATGTATTAATCTACTCAAGGGATGAGGTAAAGCAGCTCGAAATGATGAGGGAGTTTGGTGAAATCAATTACCCTAACCTGAAGTATATGATTGGTGATGTTAGGGATTTGCAAAGACTTACTGAGGCCTGTAAGCAAAGAACAATCGTTATTAATGCTGCGGCCTTAAAGCACGTGGTTATCGCGGAGCAGAATCCCATTGAATGTCACAAAACCAATGTAGAGGGGACCAAAAATGTTATAAAAGCATGTCTGGAAAATGATGTAAAAAAATGCATACTTATCTCCACAGATAAAGCGGTTGACCCCATTGGTGTTTATGGTAAATCAAAGAAGGATGCAGAAGATCTTTTCTTACGGGTACAACAAAAAGAAATGACTGCTTTCTCAATTATACGTTTTGGCAATATCATTGGATCCCGTGGTTCAGTTTCCGAAGTTTTTAAAGAAATGGTCAAAGCTGGAAAATTGAGCGTTACTGATAAAGAAGCAACCAGATTTGGAATCACGGTCCAATGTGCATTGGACTTTTTGATTGAAAGGATTTCAACTATGAAAGGAGGTGAAATTTTCACTCCTGTTATGAGAGCATTTAAAGTTGTAGATCTGGCCAGAGTTATTGGTGGTGGATGTGAGATTGAAGTGCTAGGTCTTCGTCCCGGAGACAAATTGCATGAAGCAGTTATAAATGCATCAGGGGAAAAGGTTTATTCCAATGAGGTTGAACAGATGAGTGAAGAGGAAATTAGATTGACGCTTGGTAGCTAAGCAGTTTGAAATACTTGCAACCACTTGTTCTTGTTTGCTTCTACGCTGAAGTCTTTCTCAACAATTTTTCTTCCTGCCTTCCCCAATTTCTTTCTAGCCGATACATTTTCTATTAAAAGTATTAGCTTATCTATCCACTCATCCGTTGTTGTAGCAAGAAATCCGTTCTCGCCATCTTTGATGATATCAGAATTAATTCCTACTGGTGACATAATTGTAGGTATTTCTAATGCCATGTATTGTAGGCCTTTCATAGCACATTTACCTCTGGTCCACTCGTTATCAGGAAGCGGCATGATGCCTATGTCGAGTTCACTTAAGTCTTCAACTTCAGTTTTGGAAGACCATTTGATCCCTTTTACATCAAGGTCTTTATTTGTGTAGGATGGATCTCCTATGATTTTGAAATTGATTTTATCTCGATATTTATCCTTTATGACTTTTAATGCAGGAATAGCTATTTCGAAATGCTTGATGGTAGAAAAGCTACCTGTCCAACCAATGCAGATTTTATCATTGTTATTCAGTGTAGGATTGTATTTTTTGAAATCTATGGTGCTAGGAATGATCTCGACATTCGTGCTAAATTTTCTTGCGTAGGATGCCAGATATTCATTCCCAACGATAACCGTGTCCGAAATTGAAATTATGCTGGAAGTTTTGTTCGGATTTTTGAGAAGGTTAAAAACTCCTTGATTAGGATTTTTGTCCATCAACCAGATTGCATCATCAAAATCATAAATGATTTTTGCTTTTTTCTTTGCGAATCGTTTTTCAAAAAATGTTCCAAAGAAGAAAGCATCTCGGTAAATATAGATGAGGTCAAATTGATTTGCTCTTTGCAAATCTTTGAATCTTTTGATAAGTGCTTTCAGCCCTACAAGAATCTTTGAAAGCATATTTTTTTTACCATAAAAAATACGATCTCCGCCCTGGTCGAGTAATGGTGAAAATGTACAATCAATACCAGCTTCTTCTAGCAATGAAACATATTGTTCATGCCTGTAGCGTTGTCCTGGAGAACGATCTTTTCTGTGAAGAACTAGAAAGAGTGCTTTTGCCATCGATTGGCAAAGTAGCGACAACGATCAATCAACGACAACCTTTGCGATATAATTTAGTAGACCTTCGGAAAAGAGCTTGATTTTTGTTCTGAACAAAAGCTATGCAATATACTTTGAATACCATTTTTGAAAAATATACAGTGCCCATATGGTTGCGTGAACATCTCCGGGATTGTTTGAAAGTAACTTCTTTCTTAATCTCATCACCTCGTCAGGATAAAAAATACCTTGATCTCCGAGGAAGTCCGAGTCAAATAGTGATTGATCCAGATCTTTGAGCAAGTCTGTTCTTAGCCACTGAAGCAATGGAACTTCAAATCCTTTTTTAGGGCGATAGTATAATTCAGGAGGCAAGATTTCTTTGAATGCTTCATGAATAATCCTTTTTCGATGATGTCCATCTACTTTAAAATGAGCTGGTAACGATCTGGCAAACGAGACAACATTTCTATCAAGAAAAGGCACCCTTACTTCAAGGCTGTTGGCCATTGACATGAGATCAACTTTGGTTAACATGTCGCCAGGTATTAGTATTGAAATATCTGCATCCAGATATTGGTTGAAGTCCGGATCTTCCAATAGAAAATGACTTTTTAACTGTCTGACTTTTTCGATATCTGGTCCTTGAACTATAAGATTGGTAGGATCATTGGTGATAGATGCCAAAAACCAATACCGTTCATGATCACTCATTTTCAACATTTTACCATACTTGTTCGCTCTTCTTATTAGATTCGTCAAAGATCCGGATCTTGACTGAGGTAATTGAGCAATCAATGGATTTATCAGCTTGAGTAAGCTTCCTTTAACTGAACTCTTCAGGGAATCATTCAAGGCTTGATGTTTGTAGTATCCGCCAAATAACTCATCGGCACCATCTCCCGATAAAGCAACTTTCACATGTTTCCTGGTATGTTTTGAGAGGATGTATGTTGGAATAGCAGATGAATCTGCAAAGGGTTCATCAATGTAATTGATTATATCTGTCAGATCTGCCAGTAGGTCGTCATTTGTTAATGAAAAGGTGGTGTGATTGGTCTGGAACTTGTCGGCCACAAGTTCGGAGTAGTTTGTTTCATCGAAAAACTTGTGATCACGGTACCCAATAGAAAACGTGCTGAGATTGGAGTGATGTCTGGAAGTCAGTGCCACGATAGCTGATGAATCCAGACCACCACTGAGAAAAGATCCAAGTGGGACATCAGAGATAAGTCGGTATTTGACAGATTCTTCCAAAAGGAGCACCAAAGAATTTTTAGCGGTTTCGAAATCTGCTTTGTATTGGTGGTTTTCCTCATCTTTGATAAAAGATCTCTTTTCCAGTTTTTGTCCCTTAACTAAAAGAAAATGTCCCGGTTCAAGTTTACTTACTCCCTCAATCATTCCTAACGAGCCTGGGAGATAATTAAGCTTTAGATACCAATAAAGTGCTTCATTACTGATTTTTCTTGGAATGGGAAAACTAAATAGTGCCTTCATCTCTGAAGCGAAAATGAATTTTTCATTATCCTGGTAATAGAGTAAAGGCTTGATTCCAATTCTATCCCTTGCTACCAGAAGTGAATCTTCTTCCTTGTCATAAAAAGCGAGTGAAAAAAAACCATTGAGTTTCTCCAGGCAATGAACCCCCTCATTGATAAGTAGATACAACAGAACTTCAGTATCGCTGGTTGATTGAAGCTGGTGATTTGCTACTAAATGACTGAGTTCCCTATAATTGTAGATCTCTCCATTGAAGACAAGCGTATATCTACCTGTAGGATCTGACATGGGTTGATTCCCTTTTTCGGAAGGGTCGATGATGGAAAGACGCGTTTGGCCGAGACCGGTTCTTTTGTGGCTGTAGGTTCCTTTGCTGTCGGGTCCTCTAGAGGAGAGAGTGTGAGTAGCCCTTGTTAGTCTTTCTTTGTAAGACGGGGCTAAATCTCTAAAGTACCTATATCCAACTATTCCACACATTTTAATCTTTTAGAAAATATTCTTTCAGATTCATAGCAATTAGTTTCTTTACCAGAAAATACCTTTGCGAAGGTATGTACGGACGACCAGAATGATAATAATATATTATGCTGGAAGTCAGATCTAATCTGAATTATCTACCTTACTGAGAATGGATAGTTATTCGAGAGTCTAATGAATTAAATATCATAAGCTTTCATAAATAATGGATTTTAAAGATTTATTTATTACCCCTATCTATTTGCTCTTGCTAACCCTCCTGGCCTATTGGGTTCGTCCTTACTTAACAAGTAAACAGACTCGAAAGTACTTTTTACCAGCTTTGTGGATAAGGTTTGTGGGAGCAATTGCATTAGGTATGATTTACCAATTTTATTACAAAGGTGGAGATACATTTTACTACTTCTACCATAGTGGGATAATGTGGGAGGCTCTACTAAACGACCCCTTGGTTGGCTTAAAAATATTGTTTACAGATGTATCCAATGATGGGAAAGCGTATATGTATGTTTCACGTATGTTCTGGTATAATGATCCTCCATCACTATTTGTAGGTAAGTTTGGTAGTGTATTTGATCTCATCACATTCCATACTTATAGTGCAACTACTCTTTTTTTTGCGATTTTCAGCTTTAGTGGATCTTGGGCTTTTTTTCAAGTACTATTAAAGAAATATCCTCATGATATCAAAAACATTGCATTAGTAATTCTATTTTTCCCATCATTAGTCTTTTGGGGTTCTGGTTTCTTGAAGGACAGCTTGACTCTTGGTGGTATCTTGTGGATTGTTTACTGTTTTTTCAAATGGATAGAACTCAAACAATTTAGTTACAGAGATATCCTAATATTCGCAATTGCTTTTTATATGACACTTACTATTAAGATTTACATAATTGTTTGCCTAGTACCTGCGATTTTTATTTGGATAGGAAGTAGCAAAATTGGAAAAATCAAGAACCAACTTATACGATTTGTATTGGCTCCAGTTGTCTTACTTTTATTTCTTTTAGCTGGCTTTTTTTCAACTAAACAATTGGTCAGTGAAGAATCAAAATATTCGTTTGATAGGATAGCCAGAACGGCAGCAATCGCTTCTCATGATATTGGACATGTTACTGGAAGAGATGCTGGATCTGGTTACTCTTTCGGTAGACTGGATGGAACATTTGGAGGGTTGATGATTCATGCACATAAATCGATTCTTGTTTCGTTGTTTCGTCCATTTATATGGGAGGTCAACAACCCCTTCATGTTGTTGGCTTCATTGGAGAGTTTGGTTATGCTTCTCATTTTTATTAACGCTCTTAGGAAGAGAAAATTGAGAAAAACTCTCAAAGACCCATTTTTATTGTCATCATTCTTATTTGCTATCATTTTTGCATTTGCAGTAGGATTCTCATATAATTTTGGAACCTTAATGAGGTATAGGATACCATTGCTCGCTTTCTTTCTAATTCCTCTTCTAATTAGAGTTCCTGCCACACCTTTTAAGAACGGAATCAGTCCAAGCGAAGGATAAGTATGATAATAATCGCTAATAAACCTGGCTATTTGGCTAATCGACTTATTATCTTTTCTAATTTCATAGCCTATGCATTGGAGTACGATCAGAAAATTTTAAATCCTGCTTTTGGCGATTTTGCCAAGTATTTCCAGGGAACACAAAAAAGTTCAATCCCCCGATTTCCTCAGAAGAATGGATTCAAAACCAGTTCCATACTTAATAAACCTAGCTACGGATTTTTCAACATATGCGCTAGAACTGTTCGTAGGTTGGGATTAAAATCAAAAATCGTTTCATCTACTTCGCTACAGTGGGATGAGACTTTTTCTTTGGATTCAGAATTTAAACCTGCACGAGTACATTTTATTGAAGGTTGGAAGTATCGAAACACATTTTTGATGCAGAAGCATAAAGAATCCATAAAGAGCTTCTTTTCGCTGGCAAGTGCTTATGATGAGAAGCTTAAAACCTACATGGCAAAATACAAGTCAACAGAAATTACTTTAGTTGGAGTGCATGTGAGACACGGTGACTATGAAACATTCGAGAGCGGGAGGTTCTTTTATGAAGTTGAGACTTACTTAGATATAATGAGAAAGGTGAGGGATCTGTTGCCGGACAAGCAAGTGAGATTTATTGTATCAACAAATAACACTCAGCTGTCCAAAGATGATTTCAAAGATTTAAACGTGGAGATGGGACCGGGTCATTTCGTACTTGATCTTTACACCCTGTCTCATTGTGATTATATTTTGGGACCTCCTAGCACCTTCTCAGCTTGGGCCTCATACTTTGGGAATACACCCCTCTATTTTATTAAAGATCCTAAAGCAATTATGACGATTGAAGAATTCAAGGAGTGGCATTAATGTATTGACAGTACATGATCATACTCTGATAGGGAGATCTTCTACAAAATCCTTTTATTTGATGAAATTTTCAAGATGTGAAAATTAAAACTATTATAACAGAGAAAAATTCCAGCATTCCAAACATTAAAGAGCTTTTGCAATTCAAAGATCTTTTTATGTTGCTTGCTTATCGTGACTTCAAGGTACGATATGCACAAACTTTTCTGGGATTTTTCTGGGCACTAATACAACCCTTGATGTCCATATTGATCCTGATAGTGGTCTTTGGAGAAATTGCAAATGTTAAAACAGAAGTTGCTTTTCCAGTATATGTGGCAAGCGGAATGGCAATGTGGTCATATTTCTCCTACGTTCTATCTCAGTCAGGAAGTTCATTGATTGCTTCACAACAAATGTTGAAGAAAATTTACTTTCCGAGATTGATCATTCCATTGTCCAAGTCAATTGTCGGGTTCATTGATTTTTTTATTGCTTTCGCGATACTTATCGGATTGTTTATTTACTATCAAGTTGATGTTTCGAGCAACATAGTATATGTGCCACTAATCCTTTTCTTTAGCATTTTGGCATCTCTAGGAGTAGGAATTTGGTTTAGTGCGTTGACAATACGATTTAGGGATTTCCAACATGTGCTTCCATTCGTTGTTCAAGTGGGCTTGTATGCCACTCCAATAGCATATCCGGGTCAAAAAGTAATTGACAGCCTTCCTGAATGGTTGTCATACTTGTATTTCATTAACCCGATGGCTGGAATTATTGAAGTTTTTCGCTGGTCCATTTTTGGAAGTGCGGTTGATCCACTCTACGTTTCTATTTCTGCCTCTGTTGCTTTAATCCTGTTCATCACTTCACTTTTCTACTTTCGAAAAATGGAGTACATCATTGCTGACCTTATTTAAAGAAATGAAACAGACTGCCATCTCAATACAAAATGTTTCAAAAAGGTACAAGATTGGAGTAAAGCGAAGCTCCTCCTTTAGAGAAACCCTTGGCAATGCATGGAAAAAAAATGCTGAGCAAGTGTCTAATGAATTTTGGGCGCTAAAAGATGTTTCCTTCGACGTTGCTGAGGGGGAAATTGTGGGAATAATGGGAAAAAATGGAGCTGGCAAATCAACCATTCTTAAAATATTATCGAAGATTACCCCCTTGACCAAAGGAAGAATTGAGATTGATGGAAGAGTTGCGTCATTGCTTGAGGTTGGGACTGGATTTCATGCGGAGCTAACAGGTATGCAGAATATTTTTCTTAACGGAACGATATTAGGAATGACAAGAAAAGAAATCAAAAATAAGCTTGATCAAATCATCGATTTCGCCGGCATCTCTCAATTCATTAACACACCGGTAAAGCATTATAGTAGTGGAATGTATGTGCGTCTTGCATTTTCTGTTGCAGCGCATTTAGAACCTGAGATCTTGATTGTTGATGAGGTATTAGCGGTGGGCGATATTGAATTTCAGAAGAAGTGTCTTGGGAAAATGCAGGAAGTGAGTCAAAACTCGGGGAGGACAATATTGTTCGTCAGCCATAACCTGGCTTCACTTAAATCTTTGTGTCAGAGGGGAGTTGTTTTATCAAGAGGACAAAAAGTGTACGATGGAGAAATTGTAGATGCAATTGATCATTATGTAGGTCTTTCGAAGAGTTCCACGGAGGAAAACAAAGTATCGGTCCGGGAAGCACATGTTGGCACAATGGAGCTAGAAGTAACAAAGATTGACATTGGCACAAGGAATGGAACAGTGAGCGTGGGGGAAGAAGTTGACTTTCGATTTGAATATATCATTCATGACAAAAATTTCAATTTCAATGGATGTCATTGGGGAGTTCAGGTTCATGATGATGATAACAATCTGATTTTTTCTCATGGCAATCAATTTATAGACGTGAGCTTTAACCACGACCAATTTGTCGAGGGAAAATATTTTAAGTTTAGCATTAGGAATTTCCCATTTAAGCCAGGGCAATACTGGCTCAGCTACAATGTAGTTGATCAAAACAGATACATGGATTCTATGGATAGTGCCCTAGGATTTGAAGTACACTCCGGACTGCCATTCAACTACCAAAAAGAATTTAAATCAGGAATTTCTGCAGTGGATGCAACCTGGGAAGTCATTTAACAGAAATACTCTGATGACTAAAGATGTAAGAATTCTAATAATTTGCTACTATCAGGGGAAGTTCTCTAATTACATTGACTATTTCCTGGGATCCTGTGTGCGCAACAAAAATCTTAATTTTTTGATCTTAAGCGATGAGGTTGAAAGCAGGAGGGTTGAAAACGTGGAATATCAATCCATGACGCTACATGATTTCAATCAAAAGGCAACAGATGCGCTGGGGTTAAAAATTGAGTTAGATCGCGGATTTAAAGTTTGCGATTTGCGACCGGCTTATGGAGAGATCTTCAAAGATGAAATTGCGTCTTACGACTATTGGGGGTTTTGTGATTTTGATACCATACTGGGAAGGACTAGCGATTTCTTGGACGTTCTAACCAGAGAGGAGATTGATGTTTTTGCCAGCACTCCTGGTTGGAATTCGGGGTCATTTTCGGTGTATCGAAATACAGAAGAGGTCAACAAGCTTTTTAGGTCAAATGATCATTGGAAAGTGATTTTTTCAGACAATAAATATTATGGATTCGATGAGTGTTGTCAGAGGTGGAGCAACCCACTTGATCCTTTGAATCCCGGAGAAGAGCTTTTTAGCATTTACGATCTACTGCGGCTACCAAAGAATAAACACATCAACGCTATTTACAGAGACGTGGTGATAGAATGGCCTAAAGACATAAAGTCCTTGACTCTTTCAAGGGAAGGATGGATCAATCAAGTTTCAGGACAAAAATTTATGTATTTGCATCTCCTGCTGATGAAGAATTCATGGAGGTTCTATTTGCCCAAATACTCTTCCGCAAATTCGGACTACTATGTTTCAGGAATGGGGTTATCTTATCGTCCTCAAAAAGGAGTATCTCATTTTAGATGGTTAGTTGAAAGAATGATTCACATCTTACCCAAGATAGTTAAGTCGATATGCAATAAATCTAAAGCGGAGATTTTGGAAAAGATTCGTTTAAGAAACACATGATTGGATATCTAAAATTTATTATTTCCTTAAAGCCTATCGGCTTAAAGTTCAGGTTTGCCTGGTACTACATAGCAAGGGTTTTGGGATTGAAGAATTCTCAGATG
>JANQST010000525.1 GCA_028279155.1 Cyclobacteriaceae bacterium | reverse complement strand
AACCAGCTTTCTTCATTTCCGAGCTGCGTTTCATCGCTAAGAGCTAGAGGATGACTTTCAATGTTTGCTTCGTCAACCACATAAAGACCATATCGATCACATAAGTCATACCAATATGGATGGTTGGGGTAATGACTGCTTCTCACGGCATTGATGTTGTTTCCTTTCATCAAACGGATGTCTTGTTTCATTCTTTCCTTTGAAACAATATGTCCAGTATGTGGATCGGTTTCATGCCGATCTACCCCACGGATATAAATCGGTTGACCATTCACAAGCAGCTGGTTGTTTTCTATTCGTATGTTTCTGAATCCAACCTTTTTTCTTACGAACGAGCTATTTTGACCAAGGTCAAGCGATAATTGCAAGTCGTACAATTCAGGTAATTCTGCGCTCCACTTTCTGATGTTGTTCAATTGTGCGTTGAAAGTGATTGAGGTTGTATCACTCGGAGAAATGGAGATCAATTCTTGTTGAGAAAAAATGACATTCTCCTGATCATATAGCTTAGCGGTTAAAACTGCATTTGCATTTAAACTTTCATTGTTCTTGATATCAATTGTTAGATCCAGCAGACCATTCTGATAGGATGCATCAAGATCGGCACTGATTTTAAAATCTGTGATAGAAACTTTGGGTTGGGCATAGATGAATACTTCACGTTCTATACCACTCATTCTAAGCATGTCCTGGCTCTCCAGATAGCTTGCATCACTCCAGCGGAAAAGTTGGGCGGCTAGTTGGTTAGAGCCTTCTTTTATAAGTCCAGTAATATCAAATTCAGCAGGTGTCTTTGATCCTTGTGTGTAGCCCGCAAATTTTCCATTGATGTAGAGATACATGGCAGACTTCACTCCGGCAAAATGAAGAATTACATTTTGTGACATCCAGGATTCATCAATTTCAAAATCCAGGCGATATGTACCGACCGGGTTGTATTCTTCAGGAACGTTTGGCCATTGTGTATCAAATGGGTAGCGCTCGTCTAAATAAATCGGATTGCCATAACCTTCAACTTCCCAATTGGCTGGGACAGGGATTGTCGGCCATCCACTGTCATCAAGAAGTGTGTCATAAAAATGGAGAAGTCGGTCCTTGGGAGATTCAACCCATTGAAATTTCCATTCTCCGTTCAGCGATAAATAGCGTTCGGATTTTTCATCTTCGTTGCTTATCGAGAGCTCTTCATTTTCAAAAGCAAAAAAATCAGCATGGGGCTCAAGCTTGTTGATTTCAAAGACGGTGTGGTCATAATGCAAATTCTGTTGCTGCTCTGGCTGAAATGTGGAGCAAGAGACCAGGACTGTAGATATGGTCAACATGAAATGAAGTTGATATTTGATCATGGGTAATTTATGACAAGAAAATTATTGCTCTCTACGTGGATTTTTTATGTGGTCCTTGATAAGAAATGCTTCAAACCCAATCATATCACAGCCTAAAATAGTCACCTTTTAAATTTATTGAGAGGAAAATATTGTGGTGATACTTTTTTGCTGACCTCTGACAGCTTTAACTTTCAATATGTATGGGCTTCTTGGATTTTGACATTTGGTCTTTTCTATTGATAGTAGGAGTTGGTCAAGGTATTGTATTATGTCTTGTACTACTTGGTAAAAGCTCCTCAAGCTTGTCTGCAAAGATTCTCTGGGTTTTGTTGTTCATCCTAACAGCGAATCTTACCGAATATCTGCTGCTTAATTCAAGGTACTATACTTATGTGATTCACATGATGCGAATTACGCATCCATTTCTCTTTCTTATTGGTCCCTTGTTTTACTTGTTTATTCGATCACAATTGGATGCCGAATTCAAGTTTTCAAGGCTAAGTATTCTACACCTGGTTCCGTTTGCCTTTGCACTTGTTTACATATTTCCATGGCTCTCATCATCTGCAGATTTTAAAGTATTTGTGTATGAGAGAAGTTTACGAGCTCAACCTGTTGGGATTGGTCTCAGAGGCTTTTTATACCCCTTTGTTCATATCATTCAAACCCTTTCTTATGTTATTGCAGCCTTTGTTGCCCTAAAAAAATTGGGTAGCACCCAATCAATTACCACCTTTTCAACTAAGAAATTGCGATTTCTACTACAATTCAATAAAACATTCATCACGTATTGGCTACTTCAACTAGTAGGTCTTTTTGGAATCGTTTTCTTTCAGTATTATGTCCTTTACATCGATTATGGACTGGCGCTGTTGAACTCACTTTTTATTCAAGTTCTAACATTCACCATACTTCTCAAGCCAAGTATCCTATCTGAGTCAAAGATTGCGAAGAAATATCAACATTCATCACTCAGTAAGGAGGCTCACAAGGATTTACTTGAAAAGGTTATCTACTCAATTAAGGAGGATGAATTGTTTTTGGATAGCGATTTGACTTTGCAAAAATTCAGTGATCAGTTGGATGTAAACAAGAATTATATCTCACAAGTCATCAATCAAGAATTTGGATGTGGTTTTAATGAGTACATCAATTCCTTTCGAATAGAGAAAGCACAGGAGCTTCTGAACGATCCAATGAAAGATGATTTGAAGTTATTGGGAATCGCTTTTGAAGCAGGGTTCAACAATAAAACCAGCTTCACCAGGGTGTTCAAAAAGAAAACGGGCCAAAGCCCTTCAGACTATCGCCAGGGTTTAAAAACCACAGAACAAAAAGTTGGGAACAATTGACAATTTGTTCCTCATCATTGTCTAAAGTGTCTAAATATTGGATTGAGTATTATCTAAATAAATTCCAATATGCGTCTGTTCAAGATCACACTCCAACTACTCTTACTATTGCAAGTATTCGCCTGCGGACAAGACGATACACCTGATATCGTAGAAGGTCCAATGGAGGAAGAAGAAAATCCTGATCCTGTTGTCACGTTAAATGAAAATGTTTGGGTCGACCCTACCATTGTAGGAGATGAACATGAAGATCTATTGGTACATGTTTGGTTTGAGGATCAACTTATCGCCTTTGATGATTCATATATAGCAAAAACTGGCACATACACCCTTGGAAGGAGAGCGTTGAGGGACCAGCTCATTCAAGAACTTAAGACCATGAATGATGCTTCAATGGCTTTGGCGCAGAATGCAATTGATTCGCTAATTGCAATAGAGGTCATTCATTCTGTTGAGGAGGGCTGGGTTGTAAATGGATTTAGATGTCGAATAAAAGAAGGTGGTGTTGTTGCTTTGAGTCATGTTCCAGGCGTCCATTCCATTTTTAATTCACTTGTTCCGTCCAATGAATCTGTTCCAAGTGGTCCTTCCTTTTATTCCCCTTCTGGCACAGCATTCAGTTTTGATCCCGATCAAGAGCAGGCAACATGGCACATTGATTCACTGGGAGTGCCAAGAGTGTGGACAGAATTGGGGATTACCGGTAAAGGCGCTAAAAATATTATTCATGATTTTGGCTTTTCATTTGATGTAGAACCAATTAGCGAATCATTGTATGTCAACCCCAGCG
>JANQST010000520.1 GCA_028279155.1 Cyclobacteriaceae bacterium | reverse complement strand
TTTCAATACCTTTTCTGACTGTCTGGTTAGTGGGATATTGGCCAGGTTCTTCACGTTGCTTGTGGAAGTTCCTTTTGTCGCTTGCTCGATCGCTGACCTTAATTCTTTCATTGTAAGGCCCAATTTCTTCATGACACTTACAGCTACCCCTTCTCCCTCACGGATCATTCCCAACAACAGGTGTTCTGTTCCTATGTAATCATGACCCAAACGGAGTGCTTCTTCTCTACTTAAAGAGATGACTTCTTTTACTCTGTTTGAAAATTTTGCCTCTTTTGACATATAAGTCTGAGTTTCGCTTTAAAAATAAACGTATTACCTAAAAATACTTAGCGTATAGGGTGAAAAAACAAGTGCAATTCCAGATTTGTTCATTTCGGGTTCTCTTTTATTTCGAAATAACCCTGGCTTCAAATTTCCCAGGACGATGCTGACAATAGTTCATCAGCTCTGGGACCTTCGCACATGATCAAATCTATGATACTTAGGTTAGCAACAAAACTATTGCCAAAAAGTTGAGAATAGGTAATTGGCCGATAGATATTTCGATCAGAAAAGTCAATTTTCGGGTGAACGTGGTTTCTAAAATCTGTGAGCTCTCCAATAGTGTCCTTTTCATAGGATTCCGTGAAGTCAATTTCGATGTTGAGTTTGAGTAATTTTAGACAAAGCGTCATGAACTTAATATTAAGATCAAGCAAAAATTCGTTCTTCTGATCCCAAATCTTCTTGAAATCCTGGGCAAAAAATTCAAAAAAAGGAGCCTTTCCATAGGATGAATAAATAGCTCCCCAATGATCTTTCACCCATCGCTGAGAATAATCTACTTTGACATCTTTAAAAACGGTTCTATTTGAGTATTTGAGAGGAATATTAAGAGATACCGTTCTATTTGACCCCAGAACATATGTTCGATTTTTATAGGTCTGCTTTTGAAAATTTTCATGGATCTCAAACACAGTTTTTTTGCTGCTTCTAAGCAAACAGAAATACTCAATACATCCGAGATAGTGGGGTTCAATTAATAGGTTTTTCATCCGATAATACTCACATCTCCTAATCCTTCCCGGACTACTTCAGGATAATTGCCAGTGCAATCTATAATTGTACTAGCCTCTACATTTCCATATCCACCATGTATGATCAAGTCCACCTTGTTTTTAAATTCATCGAAAATGATCTCGGGGTCTGTGGCATAATCATGAATTTCATCATCATGGATTGACGTTGTGATTATTGGGTTACCCAGTTCCTTCACAATCTCGCGTGGAATATGGTTGTCGGGTATTCGAATTCCTACAGTTTTCTTCTTTGCACTTAAGATCTTAGGGACCTTTGATGAAGCCTCTAGGATAAAAGTATACGGTCCTGGAAGTGCTTTTTTCATCAATTTAAAAACAGGCGTATCCAAATGACGAGTGTATTCTGAAATATGGCTTAAATCATAGCAGATGAATGAAAGGTTCATGCCTTTTGGATTACCACCTTTTACCATCTTCAATCGTTCAATTGCTTTTTGATTAAAAATATCACAGCCCAGCCCATAAACAGTATCTGTTGGATAGATGATCAGTCCTCCATTTCTTACTACATCTACCGCCCTTTGAATCTTTTTTTGTTCAGGATTTTCCGGATACATTCTGAGAAATTCTGCAGGCATAGCTTTAAGATTGGTTCTTTCTTTTAGGTGTCTAACTTGTTAAAAATGACCTTTTTAAGAATAATTTATTCCTTTCAATCAAATTACTTAAATCTTTGGCTGTAAGCTAGAGTGAGATTACTTTATTTTGCGGCTACTTTTAAAATTTACCAACTTCAAATGTCAGAAAAAATTACGATTCAGGAGCCGACTGGAAAATTAGGAATATTAACTCCCGGAATGGGAGCTGTCTCTACCACTTTTATGGCTGGTGTACTCAGCATCAGAAAAGGGCTCTCTGATCCGATAGGATCCCTCACTCAAATGGGAACAATTCGACTTGGAAAAAGAACCGAAAACAGAAATCCATTGATTAAGGATTTCATCCCTTTGACTGCCTTAGAAGATGTGGTTCTGGGAGGCTGGGACATTTTCGAGGACAATGCCTATGAAGCTGCTTTGCATGCTGAGGTGCTGGATAAACGTTTGTTAGATGAATTGAAAGATGAGCTTGAGCAGATTAAGCCAATGAAGGCAGTCTTTGACAAAAATTATGTCAAACGTCTAGAGGGGAGCCATGTGAAGCAAGGAGCCAATAAAATGGAGCTGGCCGAAGCTCTGATGGAAGACATTAGAAATTTCAAGGAAGAAAATGGCTGTGATAGAATCGTTATGGTATGGTGTGGTTCCACAGAAATTTTTATCGAAGAAAGTGACGTTCACTCAAGTGTTGAGAAACTTGAAGAAGGTTTGCGAAACAATCACCCGGATATTGCGCCAAGTATGATCTATGCTTATGCTGCGGCAAAGATGGGAATTCCATATGCCAACGGAGCACCAAACCTTTCTTGCGACGTTGATGCAATGGTTGAACTAGCGAAAGAAACTGGAGCACCAATTGCAGGAAAAGATTTCAAAACGGGCCAAACCTTAATGAAAACCATTCTCGCTCCGGGATTGAAAGCCCGTTCGCTAGGAATCGATGGTTGGTTCTCCACCAATATTCTTGGCAATAGAGACGGAGAAGTGCTTGACGATCCAGACAACTTCAAAACAAAAGAAGTTTCAAAATTGGGAGTATTAGAACAAGTATTGGAACCTGAACTACACCCGAAATTGTACGGAGATATCTATCATAAGGTACGAATCAATTACTACCCTCCTAGAGGTGACGATAAAGAAGGCTGGGATAATATTGACATCAAAGGATGGCTTGGATATAAGATGCAGATAAAGGTGGATTTCTTATGTAAGGATTCAATTCTTGCAGCTCCACTTGTTTTAGACCTTGCATTGTTCCTAGATCTCGCTAAGAGAGCCGGTATGAAAGGTGGTATCCAGGAGTGGCTTTCATTCTATTTGAAATCCCCTCAAGCGAAAAAAGGATTGAAGCCTCAGCATGATATCTTTGTTCAATTGATGAAATTGAAAAATACGTTGAGGTACTTGGCTGGCGAAGACTTAATTACAAACCTAGGTTTGGACTATTACGATTGATCTTCGTAGAAGCTCATGAAAATTGAAATCCTTGTTAAGAAATTGGCAAGGATTTTTTTACAACCTATACTCTGAAATTAACTTAAGGGTTCCCTTCAGGTCATCACTATTATCCACGTCGTTCCAAGTATAGCCAAGGATAGGGGTAACTCTTGCCTGGTCAGATGCAATGAGGTCAGTCACCATATCAGAAATAGTGAACCTGTTTTGCGAAAAGCAATTTTCTAAAACATTAAATACAGCAGCCTTCAATCTGAAGAGCCCTGTATCGTAGTGGTTATAATTATTGATGTTTTTACCTATTGCTTTTATCCTACAATCATCGTCAACATCTACTTTGGTAACATCATCAATGTCGATGTGCTTGTTCGTCTCGCTTGGTATGTCAACTGCTAACTGAAGGTCTGATTCGAGTTTCGAACTTTTAGAAATAAAAGACTCAACAAAACCTTCCTGAAAAATGTGATCTCCCATGGTCATAAAGAAATCATCGATTCCTTGTTCCTTAACCCAAGCCTCTGCTTTGGAAACTGAGAATCCATTTTCCAGATCGTAGCGATCGTTGTGTTTTGTGACAATGTTTACCTGGTGCAATTCTCTCAGCACGATCAACTTTTCTTCAATGGTCTCTGCCTGGTATCCGGTGACGATACAGAAATTGTTCACTCCAAAAGATTTGAAAATCCTGAGATGCCTGGACAGAAGCGATTCATCGCCCACCTTAACAAGGCTTTTAGGCTTACCTGTATCAAGGCGTGTATTTCTTCCTGCTGCAAGTATTAAGCAATTCAAACCAAATTATTTTCTACGAATCTAACATGAAGAGGTAAAACTGAATTAAATTTTTCACTTGAGCTCCGTTTTTTGAATTCTTTAAGCAGCAATTCAGCTAAATTTGCATTATGGGAGATATTTTAAGAAATAGGTTTTCTTCATTCACTGAGGCGGAAGAGACCAAGAAACGTGGGCTGTATTCATTTTTCCGAACGTTCGAATCCAAGCAGGAAACGAACGTCAAAGTAAATGGGAAAGACCTTCTGATGTTCGGCTCAAATAGTTATTTGGGATTAACTACCCACCCCAAGGTGATAGAAGCTTCTTTGGAGGCCATTCACAAGTATGGATCTAGCTGCTCAGGCTCCAGGTTTTTGAATGGAACCACCGACCTCCATGTAGAACTTGAAGAACGACTTGCAAAATTTATTGGTAAAGAAGAGGTTTTAGTTTTCAGCACAGGATTCCAGGTGAATCTTGGAACAATCCCGACTGTGGCAACACAAGGTGAC
>JANQST010000508.1 GCA_028279155.1 Cyclobacteriaceae bacterium | reverse complement strand
CTTTTCTTCCTGTATATCTAGCAAGCCTTTGAATTCATTTAAGTCAAACGGCGCTTCTGCCATTTTATCTCTGTATTCTCTTGAGAGTTCTTCCACCTTATCATAGAACCCCGGAATTGTGATTTTGCCAGTCTCGTCCTGCAGCGAAGCGATCATTTGGCATAAAATATTAATAGGATTTCCAACCGCACCACCGTACGTTCCTGAATGAAGGTCCCTGTTAGGTCCTGTCACCTCAACTTCCAGGTAGCTCAATCCACGTAAACCAACGGTGATGGATGGAGTATCATTGCTTATGATGTGCGTATCGGAAATGACAATGACATCTGCCTTTAGTTTTTCTTTGTTTTCCTTTACGAAAATGCCCAGGTTGTCAGAACCAACTTCTTCTTCACCCTCTATCATAAACTTCAAGTTGCATGGAAGTGAATCAGTTTTAAGAAGTGCCTCATATGCTTTTACGTGCATATAAACTTGCCCCTTGTCATCTGCAGATCCTCGGGCATAGATGCGATCGTCTTTGATGACCGGTTCGAATGGAGGTGAATCCCACAAATCCAACGGGTCAGGAGGTTGAACATCGTAGTGACCATAAACGAGAACCGTTGGTAAATCAGGATCGATGATCATTTCTGCATAAACAATCGGGTGTCCAGCGGTCTCACAAATTTCAACCGTGGTGTTGAGGTCTTCGAATTTCTTTCTTAAAAACTCGGCAGCTTCAGCAACATCTTTTGCATACTGAGAATCTGCACTGACCGAAGGAATCTTGAGTAGGTCTAATAATTCGTCCAGAAATCGATCCTTGTTCTCTTCTATAAAGTTTAATGCACTCATAAAGTGTAAAGTCTTGTTCGTCTACGGCAAACTTAACTGGATTAATTGTTCAAAGAGCAGTAAAATGTAAGGATTCGTAAAAGGGATGACGGTTACTTGAACCCGAAACCATCATCGTCCTCATCTGTTTTTTCAATTGTTTCGAAACTTTCATCTTCAAGGCTGATGTCATCTGGAGAAATGAGGTTGTATGGCTCTTTAATACCAAAATATTTCAACCGGAAGTCGTTGATGAAAGACAGTGTTTCATTGGTTTCTCCACCAACAAATACAACTTCTCCTGGCTTTGCTTTTCCGATATTGGATTTAGCCTCCACCTCTTCGTTGAATTTGGGATTGGAAGAAAACATGATGATTTGATGCTTGGAATAGGCAATGTAGTACCAAACTCCTGGAGCTGCTTGTATGAAGAGGCTCAGGGCATCTTCCCCCGTATCATCTTTTTTGATTTCTATGAACCCATCCAATTTGGCATTCAGATCGTCCCTAACAACATTCGAAAGCCCAATTTTTGTCGTGTTGTGCCAAGCTTTATGTTCTTTGGACCATTCCATTTTCATTCCAGAAATCATGATTGGCTTTTCGAGTTCCCTGGAAGAAGAAACCAACGACGTGTAGTTTTTTAAGCTGCTCTCTTCATAAAATCGTGTGGTAGCTTCATTTGTGAGGTTTGCCAATTTATACAGCAATTCAATGGAAATATCATTAGCAGGAGCCGGACCTATCCGTTCGATAATTTCCGTTAGATCAAGCGCCATAATATCCAGGATGGTAGGAGGGACTTTGAAATCAAGTATCATCATGACATCCGCTTGATATTCTTCAGTTTCTGTATTCCCAACCCCAAGCACAGATGCTTTTATCTGCATTTCGGTAGTTGTTGGTTTAAAGAAATTGACGGGCCCTTCAAATACAACAGACTTTGAACTATCCACGTAGATCATTGTGCTACCAGCGTAAGCTTCACCAGTTGATTTTAAGTGGTTTTCAATTTTATACATCTGAGTGGAATCATCGTATGTTAAAATTCCACTTGCATTGAAGAAGTCAAAGTCAGATTCTGTTTGTCTTTTTTGGACAAAAGTGGTGTACATCTCCTCTCGGATGTTTTTATGGATACCAGCGTATGTAGCCCCACCACTTTCGAATGTAGCATTGTCAAAAGGTAGCTTGACCTGCGGATCTTCATCTGACCTCAAGAAACTTACCCATTCATCGTGACCTTCCAGGTCCAATTTGACATATCCATCGAGCTCTAGTGCTTCTTTATATGCATACATTGAAACACTTCCTTTGTATAAGAAGCCAGGGGATATGATCAAGTTTTGACCTGCTTCGACTTCCCCACCCGAAACAGTCATTAATTGGGTCGGGACGTTTCCTTTTCTATCGGGTTCTCCTATCGGAACTTCTACCAGGTCGAAACTATCAAAGCGGATATCGAAGGTATCAAGACCAATGATTTGTTTATACCAGGCATTGCCTTCGAATTTATTTCTTGAGATAACCCGAATGGATGCCCGATCTAAATAATGATAGCCATTGAGGGTATCAATGATAATTTCCGCATTATCGAATTTTTGTAGAACAGAATTTGCGAGAATTGTCGTTTCGTTGTTTTCCGGAATTATCCTGGAATCTGCAACTGTTATATAAGGGATTCCCTGGACATTTAGCTTCTGCGAATTGATATCGTAAACTGCACGTTCTCCACTAAATGCCAATGAGTCAAGATCATCACGGGTTGTATAGAAATAAGAATCCTCAATAGCTACTTCTTCAGGTTTGGTCATGATCACCACCGAGTCTTCCAAGTCCCAAACTGCTTCTGTAATCGAAGTTTTCATTTGAGCGTATGGGAATGAAATTGCAGCAATTCCCACCTTTTCGGGTCTTACTGTTGCAGTATTGTTCGTCAGATCAAAGTCGAGTCGAATGTCGTCTCCTTCCATCGCTGGTTTTTCAGGATCATCTGTAAGTACCTCAAAATCTGCATGTCTTGCGCCATACCTGAATTCTTCGAAACTTAATTCACTTGAGATGGCTCTGGATCCTCTTGTTAGCATCGTTCCACCTCCATAAACACCTTTTGTGGTAATGTTAGCTTCTCCCTCCAGCTCTGCAGTCGAGTTATAGAATTTGAATGGTTCATCCACTGTTCTTAAGTACATACTATCCTTTCGTGGTAGCCAATACATGTCATACGCTCCTAGTATTGCCTCTGGATAGCTGGCATTTCCTATGCTACCTGGGCTGATCACACCACTTGTCCCATCGGTAGTCACAGAATCTGGATAGTAGATAAAGTCATCCGAATAAATGGTTGTTGTCAGGAAATCAATCTGACCAAAACCTCTCATCCCCTGGTTAGAGAGACGGATTTCTTCATAGGTCTTTGCATCGGTTCCGTATAAATTATACCCCTCCGGAGGAATCTTATGAATGAATCCAAGTGATTGATCTTCTTGTGGATGCAGCTTGTCTTCGAACGTTGGGAATATCCCTCCTGAATTGAAGGTTCCTTCAAAAGAGATCGATTCTCCATCTTCTCGTTCAATACTATCTATTTCGAAAGGTGGGATAATGAAACGGACGGATTTATCATAGGCTCCATCTAAAATTTCGGGACCATCAAAATAAACAGTAGCCTCACTATCTGAGACAAAGAAGGGATAATTGGTATTCTTATTCTTTCCTGATTTGTTTTCTTTTTTATCAATATAGAGAGTTCCTGAAGTGCTTGTCAATTGATTCGCGAGTGTTGTTTTTTGAAAACCAGCTTCCAAATT
>JANQST010000507.1 GCA_028279155.1 Cyclobacteriaceae bacterium | reverse complement strand
ATTCAATATCCTGGATTTCAAATTCCTTTATGGCAATCCAATGCGTGAATTTGAAGGTCCGGCTGGGATAATTCTGACGGAAGATATAGCCATGACACTCTTTGGGAAAGTGGATGTGGTTGGAGAGGTTGTGGATCAAGCGCGTTTCGGACCAGCTGAAGTCATTGCGATTTTGGATGAAATGCCAAGAAATTCTACATATCAGTTTAAGGAGATGTACGTCTTTGACAAGAATCAAATGTCGGAGGGATTTCAGCGCTTCTTTAACAACTGGGATACGCGCTTTTTTCAAACATGGGTTTTACTAAAAGAAGGAGCTAATCCTGAAGATGTTTACTCACAGAAAAAGGCTTTTATCGAAAAATACTATGATGAGGAGATAAGGGATGAGCACGATTTTTACTTTCATCCGCTGACAGATGTTCATCTCGGATCAACTCTGATTGAAAATGGTGGGCCAGCTCCTCTGCTTGCTATTCCTTATAGTGATCGACAGTTTGTTAACATAATCATGTTGATGGGTTTTCTCGTGATTTTTATTGCAGCTCTTAATTACATCAACCTGTCTTCTGTTCAGGCGTTGAAACGTACGCTTGAGGCAAGCATGCGAAAGATCAATGGTGCAAGAAACAAGCATCTTATTGGGCAGCTGTTTTTTGAGACATTCTTAACAGTCTTTATAGCTTATGCCTTATCGCTCGCTTTGGTCACCATTTTCTTCTCATATTTCCAGCAAATTACAGGTAAGAATTTTGAATTGGGGCTGCTTTTCTCATCAGATTTTCTGGTTTATCATGCGGTAACTATTCTTATTATTTGGTTCATTTCAGCATTTCTTCCAGCATTTTATTATTCAAAGCTTAAGCGGTCGTTGTTGATCCTAAAGAATGCGTTTACTGGAAAAGGAGATTCACTCAGGAAGGTACTGGTAGGTGTTCAATATGTACTCTCGTTGTTCCTGATAATTGGATCGATTGTAATTTACCGTCAGTTGAATTTTGTTCAGTCCAAGGATCTTGGTTTTGATAACAGTAACCTGATTATTCTGGATATCAATTCAGGCACTGCTCGCAGAAGCTTTAAAAACATTATAGACGGTATTAAGAAAAATCCTGATGTAATCAATGCTACGACTTCTTCGAGAGTTCCGGGTGAATGGAAAAATCTTCCTATAGCACGATTGCATAATGTTTTATCCAACCCTCCGGTCGAAGCAAATCATTATGCAGTAGACAAAAATTGGTTGAGTACTTACCAGATAGAATTAGTGGATGGAGAAAACTTTGCCGGTGCTGATCAAACAGATAGCTTAAATGTCATAATCAACCAGAAAGCAGCAGAAATGCTCTCCCTTGAAGCTCCACTTGGAGAAAGAATTTGGGTAAACAATGATAATGATTCAGTGCAGATGAGGATTATTGGAATTATAGAGGATTTTCATTTCCAATCGCTGTATGAGCCCATAGGACCAGTAGTTCTCACACATTGGAACAATCATGTTTTGTCCATTGATTATTTCACCATTCGATATGATCAAAATCCTAAACAGACAGTTGAACACATTGAAAAAGTGAATGCAACATTTGACCCTGGAACACCGGCAGAAATTCATTTTCTTGACCAGCAGTGGGAACGTTTTTACAAGGCAGAAGAAAGTAGAAGTACGATTATTCTCATCGCTTCAATTGTATCAATAATAATATCAGCGTTTGGTTTATTTGGGTTGATCAACTTTACAGCTGAAAGAAAAACGAAGGAGATTGGAATTCGAAAGGTGATGGGAGCTTCGGTCCCTAACATTATCAACCTGATCTTGCGAGATTACATGATTCTTCTACTCATTTCACTTGTTGTGGCAGCTCCGTTGGCTTATTGGTTATTCAATGAATGGTTAGCAGATTTTGCCTATAGGATTAACCTCTCTGTGGATGTCTTCTTGATAGCATTTATTGTCGTTTCGATGATATCCTTTTCTACAGTCCTTTCCAGGATTCTTAGAATAGCTAAGTCGAACCCGGTAAACTCGATCAAATACGAATAAACAATGGATCACAAGCATCCTCCGAAATGGGCGGTTCGGTTTCTACGGTGGTTCTGCCGGGAAGAATACCTGTCAGAAATAGAGGGTGACTTGTATGAGTTATATCATGTTCGGGCAAAGAATTCGGTTTATTCTGCCAATGCTTTTTTTGCCTGGAATGTGGTCCGCTCTTTCCGACTCATCAATTTGAAAAAAAATTCATTATTAAACTCTACTGGTATGTTCAGAAATTACTTCAAGATCGGAATTCGTTCCCTTATCAAGGATCGTAAATTCAGTTTTATAAATCTTGCAGGTCTTTCATTAGGGCTTGCCGTTTTTTTAGCAATAGTCCTGTTAGTTCAACACGAATTAAGCTTTGACACCTTTCATTCGAAAGCAGATCGGATCTACCAGGTGATCCAGGTATTTAAGAACTCAGATGGAGATGATCCTGAAATCTACACCTCTACTAAATTGTCAGAAGCACTTCGCAAAGACATGCCAATGGTTGAAAATGCTGTTACCATAAATGGAGCAGCCTCTACTTGGGTCGAGGCGAACGGGAAACAGTTCTTTGAAGAAGATGGAATTATGTCAGGCCCCCAGTTTTTCCAAATTTTTGATTTTGAATTGGCTGTAGGTTCCCCGGAAGAAGTCCTAAGAAACAAGCGCTCTGTTGTGCTTACAGAATCATTGGCCAAAAAATATTTTGGATTCGATGATCCGATAGGCAAGGAAATTGAATTTAGGAGCTATGGTCGGTTTACGATCACAGGGATTTTAAAAGATATTCCAACTAATTCATTCATCCAGTTTAACTATATAATTACACAAGATCTGGATGTTTATTTCTCACAGGTATCCCCTGGGTTCCGAACTTTCTTCCTATCCTGGTTTGGAGATCCTGCTGCTACCTATGTTTTGTTGGATAATCCCACTAGCAAGGAAAACTTTGAGTCACAGATTCCAAATCTTTTGAAGAATTATCTGGGTGAGGACAAGGAGATCAATCGGCATTACCTTCTTGGGCTAACTGACCTTCACTTTAACTCTCATGGTATTGATGGAAGCATCAACACATACGTGAAGGGAGATTTCGAAAAGGTCCAAATTCTAATCGGAATTGCAATAATTATACTGGCAATGGCCTGTCTGAATTATATCAGTATATCTACAGCTAGATACATAAAACGGACCAGGGAAGTTGGCGTAAGAAAAGCCATGGGAGCCTATAATAGCCAGGTTACATACCAATTCTTGACTGAATCATTTTTGATGGTACTGGTCTCATTTTCAGTAGGTATTATTCTTGTATACTCCTTCCTTCCGAATTTCAACAGGTTAACTGGTATTCATTTGGTTTTTGACTTCAACGCTTTGATTGGGGTAATGCCTTACTTTGTTGGGACAATCTTACTCGTGACATTTCTGGCTGGTTTCTATCCGGCATTTCATCTCAGCCGGTTTCCAGCAGTCAGCGTGCTAAAGAATCTGACCGTTTCAGCAAAGGGAAATGGACTTTTAAGGAAAGCCTTGGTTACGGTCCAATACATTTTCGTAATAACAATATTGGCTGCTTTAATTATTGTCAATCAACAGTACTCTTTTATGTCAAATAAATCTCCGGGATTCACTACTGATGAGTTATTGATCATGGAAATCGACGATGGAAATGTGCGGAATAATTACAAATCTTTAAAAGCAGATCTACTTAAGCATCCCGATATAAAAGGGGTAACTGGATTGACCCGAATGATTAGTGGATATCGTTCCGGTACTTCTGTCATGGTAAGCAAGCTGGAAACACCCGATGAAAATTATCCAATGCGGTTTTATGGAATGGATGCTGATGGTTTGACAATCCTGGAATTAGAACTGTTACATGGAGATGATTTCAGTGGCGTTGAATCCTTGGATAGGACTTCTGTTTTTTTAAATGAAACCGCTGCTGAGAAATATGGCGGGGAAAGTATTATAGGTCAATACATAGAAATAGAGGAGTTTGGGAATGACGTGCTAAAGGCTAAGGTGATTGGTATCATCAAAGATTTCCATTACCGTTCACTTCATGATCCGATCGGTCCTGTAGTAATTGGCTATTACAATAATCCGTTCGTAAGCCTGGATGATATTGTTATTCAGTTGAGTGGATTTAATACGCTTGCTACTCTGGAAGCAATTGAGCAGATCCATGGAAGGTATGACACGAGAGACATGTTGACCTGGGAATTTATGGACGAAATGATTCAGCGAGCATATGAAGACGAACAGCTTTTCAGAAATATCTTTGTTGGTGCATCACTTCTTTCCTTTTGTATCGCTTTACTTGGCATGATTGGATTGACATCTTATAGTGTTACTTCAAAAACCAAAGAAATTGGGATTAGAAAAATACTTGGTGCATCATTCTACAGTATTTTAAATACTGAAACACGAGAACTGGTAAAGTATCTGGCAATCTCTACGATCATTGCGATTCCTATCAGCTGGTGGTTGGCTTACTCTTGGCTCTTAAATTTTGAATACAGAATCGGAATATCCCCCTTAACATTTGTAGCTGTGATATCTTTTATCCTATTGGCCACTATTCTGGTCGTATTTCTTGTGGGTAGAAAAGTTGCGGCATCACCACCTGTTGAGGCAATAAGGCATGAATAAAAAAGCCCGCAATACGCGGGCTATTTATTGATCCTAAGAACATTTATCCGCCCAGATTGTAGTAAAATCGTTCGTGCACAATTTGGTCTCCTTCCCACTTCTTAACAGATACTTCTTCCATTTTTACCCGATTGCCATCCTTGAAAGTTGCGTCCATCCAGGTTTCCGACATGGTGATTCCATCTGATTCATTCGAAGTAATTCCCGTAACACCTCCACCATGCATCTCAGCCAGATTTTCCATCCATTGTGTTTCTCTTTCCCAGTTGGCCTGTTTGCCCTCAGTTCGTCCTGACATTGGTTCTTCCATCACCACATTTTCTGCATAAAATTTCTCAAAAGCCTCCAGCATCTGACCTTGCCCAACCATCGACTGTAATTCTTGTTCCTTTTCTAAATAACTCATGGCGTTTCTTTTTAGGTTCTGACGATTAAACTTTCATTGATGGGACAGAGTTTCTATTAATGGATCTTTTTTACCAATACTTCGAAAAATCGAAACCAAGCAAGGAAAAATTTGGTTGAAATAAATAGATTAAGTGATCGTATTTATTGTAAATACTCGCTTAATGGGTCTATCTTTGCAGATTGCTTTTTTGGACCCATAATAACACGTAGACAAAAAGACATATGCGACAACTGAAAATTACCCAGTCGATAACCAATAGGAGGGAAAGCCATACGCTTGAGAAGTATTTTACTGAGGTAAGTAACGTGCCAATGATTACTCCTGACGAGGAGGTAACTCTTGCCAAAAAGATCAAAGAAGGGGATGATTTGGCATTGGAAAAATTGGTGAAGGCGAATCTTCGATTTGTTGTGTCTGTTGCAAAACAATACCAAAATAGAAGTCTTCCTTTGAATGATTTAATCAATGAAGGAAATCTTGGTCTGATTAAAGCAGCTAAGAAATTCGATGAAACCAAGGGATTTAAGTTTATCTCTTACGCTGTATGGTGGATTCGTCAGTCTATTATGCAGGCATTGGCGGAGCAATCCAGAATTGTAAGACTTCCAATGAACAAATCGGGTGCAATTAACCAGATAAGGAGAGCGTATGCCGAGTTAGAGCAAAAATTTGAGCGTGAGCCGACTGAAGAAGAATTGGCAGATATCCTGGACATGAAGCCTAGCGAAGTAAGAAATACTTTAGGAGCTGAAGTGAAGCAAATGTCAATGGATGCTCCATTTGGAGAAGATGAGAGTGGCTCACTTTTGGATGTCCTTGAAAATGTTACTACCGGGCCTACGGATGGTAACCTGGTTTTCAACGATTCCTTGAAAGTTGAAACCATGCGTGCACTATCAACGCTGACTGCTCGTGAACGCGAGGTGATCATGATGAGTTTTGGTATTGGGTACGAAAACCCATACACACTTGAAGAAATTGGTGATGCGATGGGACTTACACGCGAAAGAGTGAGACAGATTAGGGAAAAAGCATTGCAGAAGCTCAGAGAGCCTGGCAAAAACAGAAGATTGAAAGAATTCTGTGCCACATAAGTGATGAAAAGAATTTAACTTAAACCCTGTCCCGTTAGCTTTTGAGACAGGGTTTTTTTATGGCCATATCAGACCATCTTGCGTATTCACAAGGGCGTAAGGATCAAATTCCGAACAAGCTACTTGCCCAGGAAATTACTTCGACCGGGGACTCAGAACGATTGATAGAATTGATTCAATTCATAGAGAGTAAACCACATCGCAGACTGCAGATGGACGCAGCTTTAACCGTCGCCTATGTTGGGGATTTGCTTCCAAAGATGCTCATTCCACATGTTGACTTTTTAATTGAAAAATTGAAAGATCCGATTGACCGAGTGGCCTGGGGAAGTATGATAGCATTGTCCCATGTTTCACCTCTGGTAATTGATCAGATGTATGAGCGTTTACCTGAAATATTGGATGCAATGGATATGGGAAGTATTGTTGGAAGAGATCATGGATACCAGGTGCTGGTCAATTTGTATAAGGAGGATAGATACGTATCTGATATGATTTTCATTTTATTGGAACAGATTAGGAAAGCACCCTCTAATCAATTAGGTCAGTACACCGAACGACTGATGAAGGTTATTAGAGATGAGGATAGACCAGAACTAGTAACAGCCTTGGAAGAAAGAAGACTTGAACTAACAAACGAGTATCATTTAAAACGACTAACCAAAAACCTTAAAAAACTATACTAATGATTACATGGCAGGATTTTGAAAAAGTAGACATGCGAGTAGGGACCATAATCGAAGTAAAAGATTTTCCTGAGGCCAGGAATCCTGCCTATAAATTGAAGGTTGATTTTGGGGTTGAGATAGGATTAAAGAAAAGCTCTGCTCAGATTACCTCTCTTTATGAGAAGGAACAATTAATCAACAAACAGGTAATTGCCGTTGTAAATTTCCCACCCAAGCAGATTGGTCCCTTTATGAGTGAGTGTTTGGTGATGGGCGTGTATCAAGGAACTGATATTGTCTTGATTCAGCCAGAAAAAGAGGTGGAAAATGGTACTAAGATTGGATAGTTGCTTTTTCATTCATCATGAATCAATTCTTTTTCTTTCTTTGCGACTGCTATAAGAAGAGCACCTTTATAATTATCAGATAAAAAGTAATCTACCCAAATAATATGCCTCAACTTCACCTGGTTTCCTGGAATGTGAATGGTATCAGAGCCATGATCAAGAAAGATTTTTTGAAAGATGTCAGAACCATGGATCCTGATGTTTTGTGTTTGCAAGAGACCAAAGGGCAGCCCGAAGAAGTAAAAACTGCCCTTCAATTACTACCGGAATATTCAGTAGCTGTGAATTCTTCAAAAGCAAGAAAGGGCTATTCGGGAACAGCGATCCTTTCAAAAGAAAAACCTACTGAAGTTTTTTATGATATGGGAATAGAGGAGCACGACCAGGAGGGTCGGGTTATTGCGGCTGAATTTGAAAGCTATTTTGTTGTCACCGTCTATACCCCAAATTCTGGCGAAGGAATGAAACGGCTTGATTATCGAAGAGAATGGGATCAAGCGTTCAAGGATTATGTTTTAAGCCTTGAGGACAAAAAACCTGTTATTATTTGCGGAGACTTGAATGTGGCACATACTGAAATTGATCTTGCTCGTCATAAGGAGAATTACAATAGGCAGTCAGGTCATACGCAGGATGAAATTGATGGCCTTGAGAATCTTTTTGAAGCAGGATTCACTGATACATTCAGAATGAAGTATCCTGATGAGGTGAAGTATTCATGGTGGAATTATAAATACAATGCCAGGGCACGGAATGTTGGGTGGCGCATTGATTACTTCTTGACAAGCGAGCGTCTGAAAGATAAAATTGAGGATTCGCTTATTTATAATGAGTATTTGGGTTCTGACCATTGTCCCGTGGGATTGAGAATAAATATTTAATTCTACGATATTTACACTTTTTTAAGTGTAGATGACTCACCCGCTACATAGACTTTGCCTGTTAGGAATAGGAATATTGTCGTTCTTCGATGCCTGGTGTCAGCGGAGAGAGATTGACAGCCTTGCACGCTTATTGGATACTACACAGTTGGGTATTCCCGCAGTTGATGTGATGAATGAATTGGCGATTCAGTACACCAATGTCAATGCTGATACAGCCATCTACTATGCGGGTGAAGCATTGGAAATGGCAGAACAACTAGATTATAAAAAGGGAATAGCTGCAGCTTACGCCAGGATGGGATCCGCTTACTTCAGCAAGGCCCAAGATGACCTTTCCCTTGAATCTTATCTCAAATCCCTTAAGTTGAGTGAAGAGATCAATGACTCAACAAACCTCTGCTTTGTCCACCAGGGACTTGGGATTATCTATGACATCATGGGGCAAGAAGAAGATGCCATGGTTAGTTTGAGAAAAGCTCTAAGGATTGCGGATCTACTATCACTGAATCAAAGAAAGGCCAACATTTACAGGAGTATGTCTGTAGTGGGGAACCAGATTTATTCTAAGGATAGCGCTATGAGTTTCATAAAAGAATCGTTACGAATTAGCGAAGATCTCAACTACAACCAGGGAATTGTTAGTGCGCTGAACTTCATGGCTACAATACACATTCATCTTAAAAATTATGATGAAGCGCTCGAACAACTACAAAGATCACTACGCATTTCAATGCAGGAGAGGAACCTTCGAAGGGCTAATTACGCGTTGATTAGAATTGGTCGAATCTATACGATTAGAAAAGAGTACCAAAAAGCCAAAGAAGTACTTTTAGAAGCTGTCAAAGTTGTAGAAGGAACAAATCTTAACTCTTATGAACAAGATGCTTACGAAGAGCTATATGTACTTGACACATTGATGGGTGATTACAAATCAGCATTTATTCATTACGAGAAGAATACTGAATTGAAGGAAGCAATTTTTAACACACAGACCGCCAATCGTTTACGCGAACTCACGGATAAGTACGAAGCAGAAAAAAGGAAACAAGAACTCGAAATACAAGAACAGAAAATCGTTTTACTGGAAAAGGATCAGCAAATCAAGGCGATGTGGCGGAATATTTTGATTGTAGGGATCATACTCATCGCTGTTGCAGCAATTGTTCTATTTAAATATCAGAAAAATCAAAATATCAGGAAGCAGAAATACCTCAATCAGAAGATTGAATTTCAAAGTAAAGAGTTGGCCTCTTACACCATCAATTTTATCCAAAAAAGAAATCTGTTTGAATCGGTAGAAGAAAATTTAAAAGAAGTGGAGTTGGAAATCGAGAAGGAATCTGTACCTAAGATCAGGAAGATAAGACGTTTGATAAAACAAGAAGACAATATTGATAGAGATTGGGAAGAGTTCAAATTACATTTTGAAAGTGTCCACAAAAACTTTTTCCCGATACTTCAAAGAAAACATCCAGACGTACGAGGTGGTGATCTAAAGCTTTGTGCGTTGATCAATCTCAACATGAATATTAAAGAGATGTCTGCGATCTTGGGTATTTCAATCAATAGCGTGAAAACTGCTCGCTATCGACTAAGGAAAAAATTAAACCTGGATCACGGGGACAGTCTGCACAGCTATATTTCCAGCCTAGAAAAATCAATTTCATCAAAGGAATCCTGAGCGATTCTTCCTGATTACATTTGTGACAAATATTTAGCTAATGGATGTAAAACAAATTCCTCTTAATGCCATTCATGAAAAACTAGGTGGCAAAATGGTTCCGTTTGCTGGCTATAATATGCCGGTGCGATACTCCTCTGATAAAGAAGAACATATTACTGTACGTGAAGGTGTTGGAGTCTTTGATGTATCTCACATGGGTGAATTCATGTTGCGCGGACCTCATGCCCTCGATCTTATTCAATGGGTAACTTCTAATGATGCTTCAAAACTTGAAAATGGACAGGCGCAGTACTCATGCTTGCCCAATGACAAAGGAGGAATTGTCGATGACTTGTTGATATACCGTTTTTCTGAGGAAAAATATATGCTAGTAGTGAATGCATCCAATATTGAAAAAGACTGGAATTGGATCAAAAGCCAGGACAAATGGGGGGTTGAAATAGAAAATGTCTCGGATGACATTGTACTCTTAGCTGTCCAGGGTCCGAAAGCAGTTGAAGCCCTGCAGAAACTTACAGAGGTGGATCTTGGCGCAATTACTTTTTATACCTTCAAAACTGCAATTCTAGCTGGTGTTGAGATGATAATCTCTGCAACTGGCTATACTGGTTCAGGCGGATTTGAATTGTACATCACCAAAGCGTATGCAGAGGAGGTATGGCATAAGATCTTTGAAGCTGGTGATGAATTTGGAATCAAGCCCATTGGCTTGGGTGCACGTGATACTTTAAGACTTGAAAAAGGGTTTTGCTTGTATGGAAATGACATCACAGATGAAACTTCACCGCTTGAAGCCGGGCTTGGATGGGTGACCAAATTCACCAAGGATTTTGTAAATGCTGAAAGCTTAAAGACACAAAAAGAGGAGGGAGTATCAAGGAAACTTGTTGGATTTGAAATGATCGACCGTGGAATTCCAAGACAGGGATATGAATTAGCAGATTTGGATGGGAATATAATCGGTGAAGTTACTTCGGGCACCATATCCCCATCGTTGAATATTGGAATAGGAATGGGATATGTCACCATAGAAAACAGTAAATCGGATACTGAAATAAACGTGGTGATTCGAGGTAAAAACCTGAAAGCCAAAGTTGTAAGGCCTCCATTCTTGAAATGAAAACACTTGAAGTTTGTTTATCTCCTGAACTAATTCACCAACATCAACTGGAGGGAAAAATCGTTGTTGTCGTAGATATTTTCAGGGCAACATCCTGTATTGTAACAGGATTAGCAAATGAAGTTGTGGCCATTAAGCCAGTGGCCGAAGTGGAAGAATGTAAGCTATTAGGTGAACAAGGCTATCTGACAGCAGGTGAGCGAGGTGGAATCAAAGTACCAGAGTTTGATATGGGGAATTCCCCATTTGAGTATCAATCTGAAAATGTCAAAGGCCAGAAGGTAGCTATTTCAACAACCAATGGATCTCAGGCCATTGTAAAATCCGATGAAGCCGATGATATCATTATTGGCGCATTTTTAAACCTTGAAGCAGTTTCAGAATATATTCTCCAGGAAAAGAAGGATGTGGTCATTCACTGTGCCGGATGGAAAGGGACCGTGAACCTGGAAGACACCCTATTTGCTGGTGCGCTCATTGACGAATGTGCTGAGGAAATGAAGCCACAAGGAGATTCTGCATTGTTAGCGCACCAATTGTACATAGCGAATCATGACAACCTTTTTGGGTTAGCGAAACAATCAGGTCATGCGGAACGGCTTGCCGGATTTGGAATAGAAAAGGACCTGGAATTTTGTATGACCTTAGATGAATATTCTGTTGTGCCAAGACTGGTGGATGGAGAACTAGTTGGAAACTAGGACGTAACCTTCAGTTCAAATCAAGCTTAATCTCACAAATCTCATAATTCCCATTTCTATATCCAGTCACCAGTAGTTTGGTACCATCTGCTGACCAATTGGGCAAAGTATCACCATCGTCGTTATTCGTGATCCGAAGCTGATTGTCACCATTAGCGTCCATTACATAGATTTCTGGTCTGCTTCCCTCCATGGATGTTACGTAGACGATCTTTTCTCCATTGGGAGACCACCGCGGACAAAAGTTATGCCGGGGCCAATTAGTGAGTCGTTGAATTTCTGTACCATTAACATTCATGGTATAAATTTCATCATCCTCATTATTGGTTTCATGTCTAGAAAAAAACACCAATTTTTTTCCATCAGGTGCCCAGCTGGGATAAAGTGAACGGAATTTGGACGCTGTTACTTGATTGAGATTTTTGCCTTTTGTATCAACAATAAAAATGTTTGGATCACTTCCAGGTTTACCAGCTGAGAAAGCGATCTGCTCTCCGTTAGGAGAATAGCTTGCAAAAATGGGTATTCCATCCAACCCCGTTATATCAACTTTATTGACTCTTGAGTTACCCAATTTCAATTCATATAGTTCATTTACACCACTTCGTGTAGATTCGAACAGTACTTTCTTGCCTGAAGGATGCCAGCACGGTCGACGATCCTGGGCTGTATCTGATGTCAATTGTTTTTGATTCTGGCCATCAGTATCCATTATGAAAATATCCCAATTTCCATTGCGATTAGATTCGAATAGTATTTGTTCGCCATCTGGTGAATAGCTGGCATAGCGATCTTCGGCAGAATTGTTGGTTAATATCTTTTCCTGTCCAAAGGCACTTGTGAGAAGAATGAGAGAAACTATCGCATGAATATTTCGAAGCATGGATGAATTTTAAAACTTAGTGAATTGTACGATCGTTTGATTTCAAAAGATTTAACTTAAAACAATGAACTGGCTTATCACCCTTGTTTCTGTTGCCCTCGTATTGCAGATCGTCTTATTCATCATGGGACGACGGATTCGAAAAAGAGAAAAAGAAAATAGCATCATCGAAAAGTATAAGATCGATTCAAGACAAAGAGCCTGGCAGCTATTGGGAGATACCTCTATTCCGGAAGAGGACAGGGAAAAGATCAGGGTGCTGTACGAGGGTGAAGATGAGAAATCAGATTGATATCAGCCGATTGGTCAATTTAACTTGATTAACTCACTTACAGTTCCTCCTTTTTCTGACTGGACGATGAACTTGGCGGTTGCATTGCTCCCAGTGATCTTAATTCCATAACTTAAGCTGCGCTTGCTTTCACCAGACGAGTCGCCACTATCACGGCTTCCATTGATATGACCCAGATCTGTTCTATTATACCCTGATAGCAGCTCAGCATTTGTGAGTTCCAAAATTGCACGAACAGGTTTCGCGATGTTGACATCAATTGCTCTTTGAGTAATGTTGGTTGGGAGGTAGCCAATGTTTTGAATTTCAGCAGTGAGCTGCACTACTTTGTTCTTTTCAATGGTCTTAAGTTCAGTACTATTAAGACGGATGAGTGGACTTGTTTCAGCCAGCCATAACATCCATTCTACGTACTTCTCAATTTCAGATTTCAGAAATTTGGTCGGAGGATTTTGGAAGGTGAACTTCCTGTTCCAGCCACCAATCTCAACTTTGCCTAGTTCAGGATGATCGTAGGCCTTCCAATTGGCAAATCCTTTTCCATCAAGATTTTTGTCGTTCCATGCAAGACGATCCAGTTCGGTGATCTTATCATCACCATTGGAGTCTTCAACAAAACCACCCCAAAATTCCGGCACGTAAGCAACAACCCCGAAATCCCAATAGGACCAGCTGATCAATGTGCCATGTCGATGAAGTCTCGGATTACTGTAGCTAGGTATCACTCGTTGACCTGTTGTTGTATTATACATACTTGACAATTCCAGTATCAATCGCTGATCGGCCATATTATAGTTATCCCAGCTTGTTGTTGATGGAAGTCTGAATAGGAAACCACCAGAAGTATGACCATGAAAAACCCCGGTAATGTGTTTTTTTGAATTTATGAATTCGATGGTGGCTCTTGTCTCAGGTTCTGATAGTGGATATGGTCCGGCACCTTTTTGTTCGAATTCCAGACCCCAGTTTCTTGGAAAGTTTCGGTTCATGTCTATTCCACCAACTCCATCTTCGTTAAACTTTCCGTCATTATCATTATCAATTCCTTCGGTATAGATATCATAATAGGTTCCACCTGTCTCACCAACTTCCCGATCATCCATTATCCTGCTATCCAACTCATTGATCTTGAACTTTCCATTTTCATTGACGACACGCATTTTGGTGATAATTCCATCACCATCCAGATCCTCTCCCGGATCTTCATCTTTTAAACCGTCAAAATCTTCATCATAAGGACGTGGAGTACTTCTTAGAATAGTAGGCGTCTGTAAAGCCAGGTCAGCTCCGTCGGGATTGAATTTGGGACGAATGTAAATGACTCTACTATCCACTAATTTTTTGATCCGATCATTTTTTTCATAATTCGAAAGCAAGTGCCAGGCAAAGTTCAAAGCGACTTCAGCGCTTGTGAGTTCTCCGGAATGAATATTCCCATCATAGTAGTAGGCAGGTTTGGTATCCGATGCGCCCGTGTTTTTATTCGAAATTTCAAGAACCATCAGTGGAGTGTTTTTTAGTGTCTTTCCGATGGGATAGAGTTTGGTGAGATCAGGATATTCCTTCGCCCATGCTTCAAGTAGAGAATGCGCCTCGGTAGTCGAATGATATCGATCCCATTTAGGATTTTTAGGATCTTCTTTTTGACTAAAAGAAAGATGACATATGAACGTAAATACAAGAAACAAGTAGAGTGAGAGGTTAACACGTCTCATTTTGGATCCATTTAAGTTAAGAATGGACCTAATCTAGCCATTTCTGGATCGAATAATAAGCATTGAATTAGAAATGATCGCCAAAGTTTTATGCTTGGTTGATAAGTAGTATGGATCCAGCTCCAATGAATGTCAATAAGAAAATTGTGAGAAAAATAATCTTCATGTTTTTTTCTTCTTTGCTCAATTGTGACCACCGAAACCGGTTTTCCTCCCATTTGGATTTGTTTTTCAATCCGAGAATCGTGAAAATGACACCAACAGCAACTAAGGATGTATTTCCAGCCAATGATGTTATCATAAGCACCACGCCCACATAAAATATTGATCTGTAATCAGTTGGTCGTTGATATTTCCTTTTCATGTAAATGGTAACTGAAATTGCTGCAATAGAAACGACTGCAAGTGCAGTTAGAATGATTGTGTTATCAATACTCATGATTATGATCTTTAGTGTTTAGCTCTTTTCTGTATTCTTTAAGTGTGAGCAAATATTTTCCAAACATTTTTTGTTGGCCTTTTTTCGCTATCTGGTAGAAGATAAAAGGCGCTCCCGCTGCAATCGCAACCACAAGAGAAATTTGTTGCCATAGGGCTATGTCTTCAAAGCTTGTCAGTCCAATGTAGGAGAATAATGCTGCAAATAAGGTTCCGACAAGAACGGAGGTGAGTATTTGGGCCCTAATTACCTTGTTCATTATCTCTATGATCTGATGTAGGGTTTCATTTAGTGTAAGAGATGAGCGTTGAAAAGCAACGATCGTTCGGTAGTGTTGATATTTATGGATACCAAGTCCTATGACCATTGGGAATATTATCAAATAAGTGAGTCCAAATGCAAACTCTCTTTCCAATAAGAGAAATATGGAAAGCACAGTACCAAATGCTCCGATTAGAGATTGTACCCAGATTTTGAATTGCAATCTTTTTCTGATCTTAGATATTACAGTTGTAGATTTCTTCTCTGTAGCTCTTCTGATGTCGTCTCTGCTCAATGTCTCAGTTTGACGATCAAATGTTTTAAGCCATATGGTTTTTAATGCTTCAAGCTCCATGAGGCTCTGGGGTTAAAGTTTTTCTAAGTTTCTCTTTTATTCTATTCATTTTCACCCGCACATAATTTTGGGTGATCCCAACAATTTCTGCTATCTCTTCATGCTTTTTCCCATCCAGGTAAAGCATGATAATCGCCTTTTCAATATCATTAAGTTGCTTGATCGCATGATGAAGCTGCTTAATATTTTCTTCCAAAATTTCGCTTTCCGATGTACTGGCCACCAGGTTATGGAGATCATCTGAAATCGAGTAGCTATCTGATCGCTTCTTTTTGCGAAGATGTTGAAGCGCTACATTCAAAGCCACTCGATACATCCAGGAAGAGAATTTTGCATCACCCCGAAATGAGCTGTAAGATTTCCACAATTGAATCAAAATCTCTTGTGAAAGGTCTTTTCGTTGTTCTGCATCATCACAATAGATATTGCAAATCTTGTGCAAGATCCCCTGGGACTGCATCACCTGTTCGATGAATTCCTTTTTATTATCCTCCTTCAATCGCGATGTTGTCTTTCTTCAGAGTATAAGTTGAAGGTAAGGTAGAAGAATTACAGTTTTTGAAAAGTTTATTTGATCCTGCTGTATTTTTTTAGGACATCGATCAAGAGATCATGAGGAATGGCGTGGGCCTTATTTCCATTGATTCCTTCCATTGTCTCGGCAGCCACCATCGCATTGATGATTGCTTCTTCCACCGCTTGGACCGTAGCTTCAAAAAGAGGGCTGATCAGGTCATTGGGGAAAACCTCCACATTGGTGGTTTCATTTCTACTAAAAGCGCTTTCATTGGCAGTAGAAAAGGCAAGAAAAATATCTCCGGAACCATTGCTACCACGTCCTCCAACTACTCCAACACCTAATGCTGCCCTTTGAGCAATTCTTTTTAATTGATGGGGGAGCAAGGGCGCATCTGTTGCTACAATTATGATAATTGACCCATCTCCCTCCTTTCTATTTGATTGAGGAGGTGCATTAAAAACATAATTTAATGTGTCTTTTAATTCCACCCCTACCGGAACACCCGCGATGGTAAGATTTCTTTTTGCTCCAAAATTGGATTGAACAAGCGTTCCCAAGGTATAAGAGGTTCCTCGAATGTCTACGACCCTGGAGGAAGTTCCTATTCCTCCTTTAAAGCCCAGGCACATCATACCGGTTCCACCTCCAACATTCCCTTCAGGTACTTTTCCGCTTCTCGCATTATCAATTGCTTCGAATACATGCTTTTCTTTGACATGAAAGCCATAGATATCATTCAGGAATCCATCGTAAGTTTCTGCTACCAAAGGATACGTGTACCACCAATTTTCACCTTTGTACCAATCTGTTTCAACATACCACTTTAGCACTGCATCGCGAACAACTCCGACACTGTTGGTGTTGGTAATCATTATTGGTGTTTCGAGGAAGCCGGATTCTGTAACCCATGTGGTCCCCGTCATTTCACCATTACCATTTAAGCTATACCAGTTTGCATAAACGGGACTAAATTTTTTCTCCTTGCCCCTCGGAAAAATTGCTGTTACTCCCGTTCGAATAGGTCCTTTGCCAGCCACATTCTTTCCTTCCCCGGAAATGATAGTGGTGTGACCTACCTCGATTCCTTTTACATCAGTAATAGCATTGAAGGTACCTGTTGTTCCCTTGAATGGAACCCCGAGTTCACGTGCTCTCGGTTTTTGACTGAATCCAAATGAAACAAGAAGAAAGAGTAAGAATGTGGTTATAAGGTATTTCATGTTTGAAGGTCTTGATCAAAGATATTCATCATCATATGAAAACCATATCAATCCTGGGGGGTTCTGCTAATGACGAATTCTTCAGTTACATCTTTTTTCACATCCGCTACTGCTGCGTCAAAACTTCCTTTGTTTTTAAGTGTGGCATTTAAGAAAGCCAAAGTCAATTTGCAAATCACCGAGAACCCAGTTTTGGCTACATCACCTCCACGAGACCAACTATGAACTTTGTCAGTACCTAAAACACCAGGTATCATTCCTTCTAAGGTGTTGAAACTTCCATGGGCAAGCTCAGGAAAAGAAACATACCTGGAGTCGGGGTGTAATGATGAGAAAATTTCAGGAATGGTTCTTTCATTGCCATTTGGGGCAACTTTCTCGAAAAGCATTAGATACGGAACATTCAGTTTTTTAGTATCAACCTTGCTTTCCAGCTCACTTCCTAAAAAGACACCTGAAGAAAAACCAAGAGAACTTAATCCTACGACAGCCTTGAATTCAGGATTTCTTATTTGTCCCAGGATTGCAGATTCACCAGCATAGCTCCAGGAAATAATACCACTTTTTGTTAGATCAACATTGTTTTGTAGCTGCAAATGCATAAGAGCCCCTGACATGTTTGAGATCTGTTGATCCAGCTCAGTTTCCTTTTCCTCGGCTGAGGGAATTTGCCAGGGAAATGGTCCAGTTGGAACGTCTTCGGCATAAGCTACGATGTATCCATTACTAGCGAGATATTCGGATATGAGCCACTGATATTGTACGGTTTCATTTCTACCACTCCACATGATAACCGGAAATTTTTCTTTTACTTCCGGTGCATCGGAACTGGCCAATACTTTAGCACCTAGTAGTAGCTCCATGCTATCTTGTGGAAAAAGCTGCTCTTCACCTGCTATTTTAACTGAAAGGATATTGGCCAGGCCTGTCATGGTTTGATCATCAGTGCTTAAGTAATCGACGAATGTCAACCTTCTGGCATTTGATTTTTCGGCGGGATACCAAAATGAGATATGGATCGCTCTGCCTTCATCCTTCTTCGGGATGATATTGATTTCTGCTTGTTTGAAACCAACCTGGTAGGGTCCTGGCTTTAAATTTCCATATAAATTTATCTGACCAAAAGTTTCATTGGTAATGCTAATGATGAGGGCTAGTAAAATCAGATTGCCAATTTTTTTTCCCATGGCTATTTTCTGGTTTCTTCAAATAGAAGCCAAACTTCAGGGTCTAGCACAACTTCATCCGGCTCATTGGCCAAAGGAATTTCAAAGGTTTTTTGGTTATTGTCCACTTGCACCGTTTCGATTCTTATTTCACCGTTTTTCTTTATTCCAATTTCTAACGGGAAATCGAAGGTGTAGTGTCGCTGTTTTTGTTCCAATGCGATCACAAGCTTTTTGTTTTGGTACTTCCAGCTCCATTCAATTTCGGGAAATCCTTTGGTATAAATCCATTGTTGGTAAAACGTTTTGAGATCATCACCCGAGACTGTTTCCATAACTTTTCTGAAATCATCGGTCATGGCATTGGAATTCTCGAAGGTCTCATAATATTGCCTTATACCTTTCCAGAAGATATCATCTCCCAACCTACGTCTCAACATGTTTAGCACCCATCCTCCTTTCTGATAGGTATTAGCACTGAGTACCTTCATTGGATCTTTGATGGAATTGTCAACGATAGGAGAGGGATTCGACTTGTAGTAGTCGATTACCTGCCTTCGGTCTTGGTGTAGTTCTTCCTTCCTTTTTTTATCGCCGTATACACTTTCCGCATAAAGGATTGCAAAATAGGTGGCGAATCCTTCACTCAACCATACATGATTCCAGCTGTTTTCGGTTGCTGAATTTCCAAACCATTGATGTGCAATTTCATGTGCAATCAATCCCTCCACTTCTTTTTTTCCTGAAACTGAATTTTCAAAGTAAGCTATGGTTCCTGCATTCTCGAGTCCGCCCCATTGTGTTTTAGCCTGCATATTGGCCAGTTTGGCGTACGGGTACGGACCAATATTCTTCACAAAATAATCAAGCACTTTAACTGCTACAGCATAGTCTGAAAATCCGTCCAGTCTGTTTTCAGGGTAAACCCATGCAGATACGGGTGTATCTCCAACCATCCCAAGTAGCTTACTAGCAAATCGAGTCACACCAATAGTTACAACTTTCATTGCAACAGGAGCAGGTTCATGGTAACGTGTTACTTTATTGCCATCCCCTAGATTGCTTTCTTCAGTTTTTTCCCCTGTTGCTACAACATCATAGTGATCAGGAGCGATAATCTGGAATTCCAACGATGCCTTGTCATATGGATGATCCACGCAAGGCAACCAGTGACGGGCAAGGTTGGGCCAGTTGTCTCCGAAAAATGATCGCTGTCCAAATTTGGTGGTGTCTATGACTAACCCTCTTTCAGGTATTCCTTGATAACGAACTTTGTAAGTCTTAATACCTGGCCCATTTGCTGGAATAACAATTTTATTGTTTTCATATACAAAAGCAATTGGAGCTTCTCCTTCAAACACTCCCGTTAGTTCCATTCCGAATTCGTTGTTTTTTTTGATGAGGTCTAAGGAGAAGTTCTCTGCATCAGCCTTGAAATCTACTGTTATTAAGGCTTCACCGTTTATTTCGTTACTCTCGTCATTAAGAGTAAGATTAAACACATAGTGTTGTACATCTGCAGATTCGTTCCTAACATAAACATCTTGTGTATAAACCTTTGAGATGCCGAGAAGTGTAACTGCAACAAGCAGCAGAGAGATTTTTTTCATTGTTAACTTTTGAGTTTTTTATTTTCGAGGTGCCGGGTTGAATCCCTCGTATTTTTTTTGTCAAGATTTTTTTTGAAAGCAGCGGTCAAATCAACACCGGTCTGGTTTGCTATACAGATTAGCACCCACATAACATCTGCAATTTCATCGCCTAGGTCACCTTTCTTGTCTGATTCCTTGAAAGACTGTTCGCCATAGGTACGTGACATAAGCCTGGCAAGTTCACCAACTTCTTCGGTAAGAACTGCCATGTTAGTTAACTCGCTGAAATATCGGACCCCCTTCGTTTTTATCCAATCATCAACCTCCTTTTGGGCCTCTGCTAATGTCATTTAATTGATGATGTTGTCGTTTTCTTCTTTAACAGCAAAGCCTTCCTCATTCAATTTAGAGAGAAAAAAGTCTAATCTGGTCTGTTCTTCATTCATCAAGGAATCCATGTTTGGTTCGAACTCCTCGAAATGTTCGTGTGGGAATCTTTTACCAGGTTCATAGTGATCTTTCCAGAAAAGACACTCTACTATATCATTTCCCCGGTAGTAATATTTGAATTCCTCAGCCAGCTTTTCATCAACAAAGTTGATCATGTGACCTGAAAAGATTGGTTTTTTGTTTTCGAAATAGAAATAGTCGTCTCTTTCAAAATGTGGGGTTCTGGTAATACCCACCAGCTTTTGAATGAGTCCTTCTGATAGGTACGCTCTCACTTTGTAGGTGGAATCACCCTGGACGAAATCATCTTCTAGTATGGTTATTCGATGGTGATGATCAATTGCCTTGACTTTATAGTCGACTGATTCAACCAATTTTTGGTTCTCCTTCTTAATTTCAGGACTGCACGCAACGAATAATGCTGCTGCTATGAGGGCATATAAGTATTTCATGTTCTCAAATTTTGAGAAATAAGCGATATGCTACAATTTTTATTGCTACCGATTGCTAAGGCTCAATAATCAAGTTGAGCACTATGCTCATTTCATGTCAGGTTATTTTTCAGAAAAGTTAACGATTTCCTCCATTCTTCTTGCGATCTATGATTTATTCTTGAAATCATCGAAAAAGTCGTAATCACAACGTCACTTACTGTTTTGAACCATTTTGAACAGAAAAAACAGTTAATCTTATGAACAAAAGGTATTGAATTGCGTGCAATTGAATTCGAACAATAAAACAAAACGTATGAAAGCAATGAGAACTCTAACCACTTTGTGCATGAGTTTGCTTCTTGTTTTTGCCGTGCAAGCACAGCAAGATAAAAGCAAACGACCTAGTCCACCGGCTGAGGTTACGAAAGAGGTTAATGGAAAAACGATTACGGTTAATTACAGCAAGCCTTCAAAAAGAGGCAGAGTTATTTTTGGCGACCTGGAGCCTTATGGAAAAGTGTGGCGAACAGGGGCAAACGAATCTTCATGGATCGAATTTTCTGATGACGTAAAGGTTGAAGGAAAGAAAATTGCCGCTGGAAGATATGGCCTCTTCTCAATTCCTGGCGAGGATGAGTGGGTTATTATCTTCAACAGTGTCAGTGACAAGTGGGGAGCATTCTCCTACAAAGAGGCAGATGACGTGCTTAGGGTCTCTGTTAAACCAGGAAAAACGGATGGTGTAGTTGAAGTTTTCGATATCAATATCGATGATGACGGGAATGTGGTCTTGGCCTGGGATGAAAC
>JANQST010000501.1 GCA_028279155.1 Cyclobacteriaceae bacterium | reverse complement strand
TAGAAGCGGCACATACGTTGAAAGCTCGTAACTACTTGCTGGTTAAAGATTATGCCAGTGCTTTAGCGGAAGTAGCTAATGGAGTTAGCGTTGGAACGAATAACCTCAACTATAACCCTGCAGGTGATATCACAGGGGAAAATGCTAACATTCTCTTCTCGCTTGAAACGAGTAGCCGTGCTGGCGATATGGGTGCTGATGGTAGCTTCTTTTACGATGACTTGATGAATCCTGCGGGTGTAAACACCAGACATCACACAAAAACAGATGAAACCGCTCGTCGGAATTACATGTACATAAGCGGTGATGGTGGGAGTACAAATGGAATTGATTCTCCATTGGAACCGATGCCTATCGTGACCTATGAGGAGAACATTTTGATTTGGGCTGAGTGTTTGATTAGGACAGGAACGGCGGGCTCCAATAATCAGGCTGCAATAGATAAGCTGAATGAACTGCGTGCATATTTGAGATCTGGCAATGCTTTCACCAATGTCAACGGAACTGATCCATTATTATATGATGATTTCGTTTTAGCTGACTTTCAAAATGGCGGCATTGAAAATGGAGACAACATAGCGGTGGATAGAGCAATACTCAGAGAAATCATTGAAGAGAGATATGTTACTGGGTACACGACCTACATGCCATTCAATGATCTGAGAAGGTTGCGTGCTACTGATTCGGATGTAATTCTTCCGATTCCATTCAATACTGTAACGGTAACAAACCATGTTGAAAGGCTTTTATATCCAGGGGATGAGATTGATCAAAACCCTAATATTCCATCTCCACTTCCGGATATTTTTGCAGTAACAAGGGCTAATCAATAAGTGTAAATCAATAATTGATAGTTATTTCTAGAAAGGACCGACTTTTAGTCGGTCCTTTTATTTGTGAGAAAACTATCTCTTTGGTTCTGGTAACATTTTTGTCTTCGACTTTTACACAAATAAAGTTCTGCCAATCCTTCTAAGTCCTATGTTATTGTAAAGGAGTTATCTACCTATTGCCAAGCTCCACCACTCATGTAAACAAATGCAACATTATTGCAAATAAATCAGCGATGCTATATTTTAGCCATTGTGAGGCGTATTGCCCAAATAGAAGCAACGGTGATGGTAGTTAATTGCTGATTTTTCTCCAATTAATCCACGCTAATTCATTTGGAAAAAAGACTGAACATTCCCTTGAAAATCCATATGAATCATTAGCGTCTATTAGACTTTATCCAATATATAAACTTATGCTAGAAGCGATTAATCTTTCCAAATCTTACAATGATCATCAGGCTTTGGCGGATTTAAACCTGTCAGTCAAATCCGGAGAAGTTTTTTGCCTTCTTGGAGCAAATGGAGCTGGTAAAACAACAACCATTAACCTATTTATGGGATTCATTCCTGCAACTTCAGGGCAAGCGAAAATAAATGACTTGGATGTGGCAACTCAATCAGGTGAATCCAAGAGATATATTGCGTATATCCCTGAAAACCTAATGTTATACCCGAACCTCACGGGACTGGAGAACCTCGATTATTTCTGTGGTTTGGGAGGCAAAAGAAATTCCAAAGAACAATTGGAGGAATTGTTGACTCAGTCGGGATTGCAAGAATCTTTTATACACAAGCGAGTCAATAGCTATTCCAAAGGCATGCGCCAAAAAGTGGGAATTGCATTGGCTAGGGCTAGGGGAGCTAAGGCACTTTTATTGGATGAACCTACTTCTGGCCTTGATCCCAAAGCAAGCAATGAATTTTCCGGACTGCTGCAGGAAATGAAAGAGAACGGTGTTGCTACCCTAATGGCTACTCACGACTTGTTTAGAGCAAAAGATACCGGAACACATATCGGAATCATGCGCGAAGGTGAATTGAAACATACTGTTTCGGCAAACTCAGTATCCCTGTCGGAATTGGAAGAATTGTATTTGGAAACAATGAAACTAGAAAAAGCAATACTCCAATGATAAAGAAAATAGCACTTAAAGAGTTTAAGGAAAACCTTAGAGAAGGAAGGTTTCGTGTTTCAGTTATAATTGTTTTGTTACTGCTGATAATGGCAGCTTGGCTAAGCTACGATTACTATGCATCTGTACAACAACAACATTCGGCTGCCAAAGAAAATGCACGGAATATCTGGGTTAGTCAGGACGATAAGAATCCACATTCGGCAGCTCACTACGGAACTTACGCCTTCAAGCCAAAGTATCCTTTGGCTTTGATAGATCCAGGCGTAGATAAGTATTCTGGAATTTCAATATTTCTGGAAGCTCACAACCGCAATGAGTCTCAATACATGGCTGCTGCAGATCAAACGGGCTTGGCACGCTTTGGTGATCTCACTCCTGACTTTATTTTACTTTTCATTATTCCACTACTGATAATCCTGGTTGCATACAATTCGTTTACGCGGGAAAAGGAGCAAGGAACCCTTCAATTACTTAAAAGTCAAGGCCTTTCACTTTGGAAGCTTACGTTGGGAAAATGGGGCGGCATTTTTCTCCCCGTATTGATTATTACAACTGGCTTATTTGTAATAGCAACAATATTCCTATCTGGCCTCAGTGACTTTGGTCAACTCAGCTATATAGCATTGATTATTATGTTTCTGGTATATCTCTGTTACTATGCCATTATCATCAATATTTCACTAGTAGTGTCAGCATTAACTAAGCAATCAGGTATATCACTGGTGATTTTACTTGCAGTCTGGATTCTCATTTGTTTGGCAATGCCAAAGGCTTCCAGTAACCTGGCAGATACCATTTATCCGTATCCGAGCAGACAGGCGTTTGCCACAGAAGTTGAGAAGGATAAGAAAGCGGGTCTTGACGGTCACAACCCCTGGAGTCAGGCCGCAAAAGATTTTGAACGCGAAACACTTGAAGAATACGGAGTTGATAGTCTAAGCCAGCTTCCCTTCAATTTTGATGGCTATCGAATGCAGAAAGGAGAGGAACATGAAGCGCAGGTTTATTTTAAGCATTACACTAAACTGAAAGAAACGTATAAACAGCAAACAAAAGTTTATCAAGCCTCGGCTTTGCTTTCTCCTTTTTTACCTGCTCGCTTTTTGTCAATGGCATTGGCGCGCACTGATTACGGAACACATTGGGATTTCGCAGATGCCGCTGAGAATTATCGATTGGAACTTCAACGAGCCTTGAATACTGATTTTGCAGAAAACTCTTCCTACGGAGATTGGGCGTATAGAGCAGACAAAAAACTATGGAAAGATATTCCTGATTTTAGTTACATCCCTCCAACCACAGCAGAGGTGATGCAAAATAACTGGAGCAGTTTTGTACTTCTCTTTTTGTGGCTTTTTGCCTCGTTTGGTGGTTTGAAACTTACAACGCATAAGATATGAAAGCATCAAGAAGATCAAATTTCCTATATCGTTATGAGATTATTACTCTAGTCCGTCAACGGTGGATACAATTTTTGGTACTGATACTTCTAGGGCTTGTCCTTTTTGCCGTTGTTAATGGAAAACAAAAAGTTGATCAGCGACTGGGAGATATTCAAGAGGCACAGCAAACAGTCATTGAAAAGGATTCTTTAGGTGTCATTTTGTTAGACTCCATTGAAGCCGGGTTTACCGTTGACGTTCCGCGATGGTATATGCCTAACCAACCACACGTGGTTGGATATAATTATACAAGGGTTGCGGCCATGCCACCAGATAACTTGGCAATCATAGCGACTGGGCAGAGTGATATATTCGCACACTATGTCCAGCCCAACCTTTATGGAGAGAGTTTTGAGCTGAACTATACTGAGCTTTCAAATCCTGTCCAGCTCATGTTTGGTAGTTTCGATTTGTCATTCGTTCTCATTTATTTGCTTCCGCTAATTGTTATCGCATTCACTTATAATATTCTTTCTGCAGAAAAGGAGCAAGGAATTCTACAAGTGATTGCATCACATCCTGTTTCACTGTTTCAGTGGTTGTTGCAAAAATCTTTAATAAGGTATCTCCTATTGACTGGAATACTTGTTGTACTCCTCGTGGCTTCTCTTTCTGTTGCAGGAATTTTACTGTTTTCAGATTTCGATCGTATTATGATTTTCATTTTACTGACCATGGGGTATACGCTCTTCTGGTTCGTTCTGGCTTGCCTGGTGAATCTGAAAGGAAAATCTTCAGCAAATAATGCGGTTTGGCTGATTTCGATGTGGATTTTGCTTGTCCTTTTGGTCCCTTCTTCCGTAAATCAAATGGCCAATAGTCTATATCCGGTTCCATCACGGGCTCGGTTGATCAATGAGTTGAGAGTTGTAAATGCTGAAGCTGAAAAGAAGGCGGATGAATTACTTGAAAACTTTTTAAGAGATCACCCTGAACTTGCCGGATTCGAAGGAGGATCCAGAGGATGGAAAGAATATTTCGCAACTCAAGATCTCATAAAAAACGAAATTCAACCGGTGCTAGATGAGTATGAAGTGAAGTTGGAACAACAACAAGCTTGGGTTAACCGATTGCGACTTGCATCACCAGCTTTGATTTTGCAAAATTCATTTAATGAAATTTCAGGAACATCTACAAGCCATTATGAGGATTATAGGCAGCAGATAAGTGATTTTTCTTTGACGTGGAGGAACTATTTTCTTCCTAGAATTTTCAAAGGAGAGGCGTTCACTAAAGCAATGATGGTTGAACTGCCGGAATTCGAATATCAACCATCTACTTCATATGGCCAAAGCGCTGGAAACACATCGATCTTGTTTATATACTGCGTGGTTCTGCTAGGTTTTGGAGTGGTGATATCAAGACAGAGTAAAATAATTCCGTCATCCTGAATCATGGTATTCAGGTTCATCAATTTACGATAAGAATCTAATTGGTAAGAAGATGTATTTAATTGCTAGTTTATTTTTCTTTTCCTCACTCCAAGTTTCAGGATGGGAAGTATTTGAAGATACTCAATTCAAATGGCAGTTTTCGGATGAACTTGGAGCTGAAGTTCAAATGCCTATTTTCAGTACGAAAGTAGAGCAATTAGAAGGCCAGGAGATAACGCTCACCGGACATTTTCTTCCATTGGATCTTGACGGAAATAGAATCATAATTTCAAAGCTTCCGTACGCTTCCTGTTTCTTTTGTGGGGGTCACGTAGGACCTGAGTCTGTTGCGGAGGTGAGCTTTGATGTAGCTCAGCGTCCGTTTCGAATGGATGAGCTTTTAACTGTAAAAGGACGCTTAAAGCTTAACAACAACGACTATGAGCACCTGGTTTTCAATCTCACAAACGCAATCATTATTCAAAAATGAATCTCTTAAGGTATTTGGTGATTTTGCTTACAGTTATTGGATGTACAACACCGAAGGAGCACCCCCTGGTTGTAGAAAGTATTGAATTCTATAAATCCACAATATCAATTGAAGAAGGGGTGGTGAATAAGATTAAGACCATGAACACTCTCCTTGACAGTTTGGAAGAAGGAGATAGGTTAAAAGATTCGCTGTCGGTTTTAAAACAGGACTTCATTGACTGGGAAGCTAATCTTGTTGAGATCCCTGGATACGAATCAGATGATCATGACCACCACGATCACGGACACGATCACGACCATAGTCCTTCGGTAGACCTTACTCCTGAAATGATGTTGGAAGTACAAAAGGAACTCAACAACAGTATTATTCTACTTAATGAAAGAGCAGACCTGATGATGGATTCATTTAGCAAAAAGACAAAAACTCAAAAGGAATGAACGTATTACTGAACACCAAGATCGCTTTCCGCGGTATCAGAAAAAGGCCGGCAATTGCCGCTGTGATCATTTTTACGATTGCTATTGCTACCAGTACAAGCATTGTTGTATATAGCTACATCGATGCCCTACTGCTCTCTCCTTTGCCTTTCAAGGAATCAAACAGGCTAGTTCAAGTCCATTCAATCAAAGGGGATGAAAAAGGATACTTGTCGCATCCGGAGTTTCTGGATATGCAAAAGGAATTAACAAGTATTGAAGGGCTTGCGGTTTATCGTGATGGTGGTAGATACAATTTGAGTGGTGACGGAAAGCAACCCGAAGATTTTACCATCACCTTTGCTTCAAGTAATCTTTTCAAAATTCTTGGAGTTGACCCGGCCATTGGAAGCCACTGGCCTGAAACCATTGACAAACGGGGTTCTCATACAATTATGCTTACGCATGATTTTTGGAAAAGGCGTTTTGATGGAAATGAAGAAGTAGAAGGACTTGAGGTCACATTGGATGGATTTTCATATTCGAACTATGGTGTGATGCCAGAGGGATTCAGTTTTCCAGGAAAGGTGGAAGGATATCGATCCATTGCTTATGCAGATTTTGTCATTGACGCCAGGGATTATCGGTCAGAAATAGGTTTGGCTCGGTTAAAGCCAGGAGTTACCATAGATCAATTCAACGAAGAGTTGAAGCAATATGCGGCCCAGCTTGAGCAAAGGCACTTTAAATCAAACCATGGAATATCTTTCATAGCAACTCCACTATCAGATTTGTTTCTTGGTAACATAAGCAAATACTTACTACTGATCGGTGCAGCAGTCGTGTTCCTTTTAATTATTGCAGCTGTTAATATTTCGAATCTTATTGTAAGTCAGGCCATTAGGAGAGGTAGAGAGACGGTACTACGTAAAGTGCTTGGATCTTCAAACGGTTTAATCATAAGAGAATTCATCATTAACTCTTTGGTGTTATCGATGATTGGTAGTGTGTTTGGTCTGTTGCTTGCTTGGATTTTTATTGGATTATCTGCTGAACTGGTGAACCCATACCTACCTCATTGGCTTGAAGTTGGTATTGATCGGTATGTGCTTCTCTATACCTTTTTATTGGCAATACTTCTGGGTTTTGTTGTGGGAGCAGTTCCCGGGTTCTTTCTTTCTGCCAATAAAAACCTTTATGAAAGGCTAAAGGAGGGGCAACAAACAACAGGTAGTAGCAAGCAAAATGGTATCCAAAAAGGAATGGCTGTAGTGCAAATTTTCGTATGCGTTTTGTTGCTGATCGGTGGTGGACTTTTGTTTAAAAGTTTTAGCGCAGCGCAAGAAGCAAACCTTGGTTACAACCCAAACCAAAAAATCACATTTCGAATAGCGCTTTCATGGTTTAAGTACGGAGGGCACGAAAAGAAACGGGCATTTTTTGAATCGAGCTTAAAGTCGATCAAGGAAATCCCGGGAGTAAAGGGGGTTGCTTTGAATTCTGCTTTACCATTATCAGATGTTGTAAAAACGACCACCGATTCTCAGTCGTTGTTCACGGTCGAAGGTCAGTCAAAAGAATCTCAATCTGAGAACCCATTTATTAGTATACAGCGAGTCACACCCAATTACTTTGAGGCAATGGGTGTGAATTTCTTAAGAGGAGAATCCTTTGATTATTCTGATCACATTTCCAATGAATTGAGAGTGGTAATTGATGAACAATTCGCAACTAGAATTTGGCCAGATGAAAACCCTATTGGTAAACGTCTGAAATTAGGAAATTATGAATCTGAAAGACCTTATCTCAGAATCATTGGGATCACTGAGAATGTTAAACATCAGAGTATAATTAATCATAACAATCCAAGCATCTACCTGTCTCTTTTGTCATACACAGACACGGATGCATTCTATGTCGTGAACACAGATTTACCACTTTCAGAATTAGAGCCAAAGCTGAGTGGTGCGATTTTGTCACTGGATGAAAACCAACCCACTTTCGAATACATGCAAATGGGTGAGCATGTGGAGAATGCCAACTGGCAGTCAAAAGTTACGAGCTTATTATTTCTGACAATAGCGACGATTGGTAGTGTGATTGCCGCTATTGGATTGTTCAGCATCATGTCATTTATACTGGTGCTGAAAGTAAAAGAACTGGCATTAAGAAAGGTATTGGGAGCAAACGAGCAGAATATTCTGCTCTTGGTGATGAAGGATTTGTTCAGCATCTCAGGTCTGGGAATAGGTCTTGGGTTATTACTTGCACCATTGATTCTTAGGCCTATTCTTCCCTTCCTGTTTGAAGTTGAGTTGGTAGACGTGACTACATATGTGCTTGTAGCAGTCTCACTGATTGTCTTATCCATCATTGCCGCTTTTGCTCCTTCGTGGCGAGCCTTATATGTAAATCCTGTTACTGTATTAAGAAAAGATTGATGTGTTATGAGTGTACTTAGATTGGCAGCTATCATCTTTTGTCTTACCCTTTTTGCATGCTCTAACAGCAAATCCACATCTGAATCAAGAACATCAGAAGAGCATGTTACATGGACGGAGACCAGACCTAAGTACGCCAAGAATTTCAAAGTTACTTATCACGAAAACTATAAAGTAGTAGAGCTTTCCTGCAAGTCTGATAGGCGTGAAATTGATTATAATCAGAAATTGATTTTATATCCCAAGGGTACAACTCAACCTTCAATCGATGACGAGAGAGGTGATTACTGGTATGTTGAAATTCCTATTGAGTCTGCAGCAGCTAATGAAGATGGAGAGATTACTCGTCTTAAAAGCCTGGGACTGATTGACAAAATTGTAGGAATGGGAGGAGGAGGAATATATGATTCCGAGCTTCGAGAAAGATGGGAAAAAAAACAAATCGCATCTATTGGCTACAGTTTTCATAGTGTACCAGAACCTGAATTACTCATGTCTGCAGGTGCAGAACTTTTGGTGCTACACACCTATGATAACTCTCGACTAGATGGAATGGAGAAATTGAGAGATTTGGGTATCAATGCGATTCCACAGTTTGCTTGGGCAGAGCAGACTTACCTGGCAAGATCGGAATGGATCAAGTTCACCTCTCTATTCTACAATGCAGAAGCAGAAGCAAATGAACTCTTTGAAAAAATTGAATCGAGATGTAATGAGCTCATTACTTTGGTTGAGAATAGGGATGAAAAAGCAAAATCGTTTTTGCTTGATTTCCCATCCAATAGAGGAGACTGGAGCGCTCATCGAAATGATTACTATGCGGCTTACCTTCAGGATGTAAGTATCAATGTTTTAAAAGATGATGGACCCACCCATAGCGTGGGGATTTCCAACGAACAACTTTTGAAAGAAGCTGCAGATGCTGATTTTTGGATCGTAAACAGTACCGAAGATGCTGACTGGCCTCCCTTAAATTTCCTAAATAGTTTCAAGTCTTACCGAGAAGGTAATGTTTATCATTATCAAAAAAGAACAAGAATTGAACATGATGCTTATGACTGGTACGAAACTCCGAACGTTCGACCAGATTTAGTGCTAGAAGATTTGGTGTCGATTTTCTACCCGGATATTCTACCAAATCATACACCAATATTTTTTGACAAAGTGAAACTAACAAAGCAATGAAATATCTTATCACGATTTCAATTCTTGTTTTGTTGGTTTCTTGCACGCCAAATGAAACTGCCTCCGGAGAAGAAAAAAGTCAACATTCTTCCAAGGACTATTTTCCAAATAAAGCGTCGATTGATTATGCAAAGAACTTTAGTGTTTCCTACCATGGAAATTATAAAATATTAAAGACTAAAGTTGATTATGGAGCTGCGGACCAGGATTCAGATTCTGTTTCCTGGGCCAATGCTTTTTCAGATGTGATGGTGCTTGTTCAAAAAGGAACTCCTGTGCCAGAATTAACAGGAGAGCTATCTAATGCTCACATCGTTGAGATACCGGTATCAACAATAGCTGGAAACGCAGATGATGCTCCTACTCGTTTCATCTTGTTAGACGAAACCGATAAACTGGTGGGATTGGGACATGAAGCTGTCTACGATTCTTCGCTACGTCAACGATTCCTGAATGGGGAGTTAAAGGCCATAGGACCCTCATGGCACACAGGACCCAACCTTGAAATGCTTGTGGCTTTGAAGCCTGAAGTAACATTGCTTACAGCTGCCAGTCTAACACAAGCAGAGGGAGTGGAGAATACAAGAAAACTTGGGTTGAAAGCTGCGCCTGAATTTTCCTGGAGTGAAACATCATACCTTGGACAATTGGAGTGGATCAAGTATGATGCGCTTTTTATTAATGCTGAAGATAAGGCTACCGAGGTTTTCAATCAGATAAAATCAAGATGTGATTCCCTGGTGGCACTAGTGGAACCTGAAACTGATCTGCCAACAGCTATGTGGGGAATGCATAGTAAAAGTGGCAACTGGACAGTTAGATCGAATGGTGCTATAGCGGAGCTACTAACAGCAGCAGGGGCCATCAATCCTTTCGAAGACAATGAGGCAGCCATCACGAAAACATTAGCCAATGGACTTTCAGAAGGGATATCAATGTCGGATGAAATTGTCTTAGGGAGAGCCAATGAAATCGATTTTATTTTCTCTTTTCAGTCAGCCACCGAAAATTGGCCTACTGAAAAATACATGTCAGCATTTCCAGCATATAGGAATAACAACCTATATCATCATTTTCAAAAGTTTACAGATTACGGAGGATATGATTGGTATCAAACAGCACCTATGCGTCCGGATTTATTGTTGAGTGACTTCATAAGCCTGTTTCATCCGGATGTTTTGCCCAATCACGAATTGTATTTTATGGGAAAAATGGAAAAAGTTAATTGAGATGATGAAGTGGTACTACATATCGGCCTTTATGCTTTCATGGGCATTTATTTCATGCGGGATTTCAACTCAAGAAGGTACTGATGATTTTGAAGCATTCGATTCGAGTAAAGACTATTTTGAGCAAAAGATAGACATTAAGTATGCCAGGAATTTCAATGTTGCCTACTATGGTAATTACAAGGTTGTTCGTACCAATGCAAAGCTTAGCTCGTGGGAAGGGAATGGAAATGAGGTGAGAGAGGATGTTATGGTACTGGTTCAGAAGGGAACTCCAGCTCCGGCGCTTACCGGAGAACTGTCTGACGCAACCGTAATTCCTATTCCTGCTGAACGTGTAGCTCTAAACATCCAGAATGGCGAAAGTTTCATGTCTGAGCTAGGTCTTTTTGAAAAAGTTGTGGCGGTTGGAGGTGCTGTTTCCTATGATGATTCGATAAGGAATCGTGTTCTTGCTAAGGATCTTGCACAAATCGGGTATAGTTGGCATCTACCAGCCAACTTGGAAGTCCTACTGGAAACAAAATCAGATCTTTTTTTGATGAACCTTGCCAATCTGGATTTTGCAGATGTGCTGGATAAGAGCAGAAGCTTTGGAGTAGCCACTGCTCCTGTATTTGAGTGGGCAGAGGGAGACTACCTCGGGCGAGCGGAATGGATCAAATTCTATTCGCTTTTTTTCAACGCAGAGGCAGTGGCCAACCAAAAGTTTGCACAAATAGAGGAAGGTGTTGAGTCAGTAAAAACGCTAACAAAGAAGTTGGATAACAAGCCGACAATGGTATGGGGTTATTATGCTGGTAAGGACCGGTGGGTAGTCCACACGAATAGCATTGAGGCTCAATTCATGAGAGATGTTGGGGTAGTTAATCTACTGGAAGACTTTACCCGACCCGTTAGAAACGGTGGTGAACCGATGAGTAGTGAAGAATTTTTGGTCAGGGCAAATGAAGCAGCCCATTGGATGATTGGAGATATACATTCTGTCGCTCTTCCTTCAGAAAATTTTCTAGAGCGATTTACTTCCTGGAAAAACGGCAACCTGTATCACAACATGAGGAGAAGAAAACCGGAGTTTAATGCTTTTGATTGGTATGGCGAAGCAGTTGTGAGACCGGATAAGATATTGACAGACCTTGTCAAATTGATCCATCCGGAGAGACTTCCAAACTATGAACCCTTCTTCATGGATCATTTTGAAAAGACCATGACTTTGCCTCTGAAGGTCAAAGACAGCTTCTATAATTAACCCTCTAAATATGAAATAAAATGCCATCAACAATCGCTCCGACAATAAGTACAACCAAGCAAAGATCAAGGCTTGCGAGTCATTCTCGTCTGTTCCTTTTTCCCATTCTTGTTGCTTGCGTCATAGTTGTCTTTCTCCTGGAGCTTGGAATTGGTTCTGTGAAAATCCCGGTGGCAGGAATCATTGATGTTCTGATAGGAAGTCAGGCAGCTGATGTGACGTGGAGTACTATCATTCTGGAGCTTAGATTACCCAGAACTTTGGCGGCAATTGTAGGGGGGGCTGCACTGGGAGCAGCGGGTCTACAGTTGCAAACCTTGTTCAAAAATCCTCTAGCTGGTCCCTGGGCACTTGGTTTAACCGCTGGAGCACAATTAGGTGTCGCCTTGGTTGTTACTGCAGCAGCGGTAGTAGGATCGTCATTTCTCCAGAAGTTCGAATTCATGGGCAACATGAGTATCGTGGCAGGAGCGATGATTGGTTGTGTGATGGTACTCATGGTTATGGTAACTGTTTCGAAGTATGTAAGCACTATCACGCTACTTATTTTCGGGTTAATGTTGGGCTTCTTGGCCCAGGGGTTGATCAGTGTTATCCTGCATTTTACCAACCAATCTCAAACAAAAATCTATGCAGGTTGGAATGATGGCAGTTTTGCCGGAGTCTACTGGGAACACTTTCCAATTCTGTTGCCAATGGCAATCATTGGTTTAGTAGGAGGGTGGCTCATGACAAAACCGCTAAATGCTTTTTTGTTAGGAGAAAACTATGCGAGAAGCATGGGACTATCTGTAAAGAGAACCCGGCTAATCACACTCGGTTGTGCAGTACTTTTGGCTGGTCCGGTCACTGCATATTGTGGCCCAATCCTCTTTTTGGGTTTAATTATACCCCACTTAGCAAGAGGACTTTTTAGTACCTCTGATCATCGTATCCTAATGCCGGCAGTAATACTACTTGGCGCTACAATAGCTCAGGCAGCAGACTTGTTCGTGCACCTTCCCTGGGAGAAGCACTTTTTGCATTTGAATGCTGTAAATGCGCTCATCGGTGCACCTGTGGTGATGTGGGTGATTTTGAAAAATAAGAAAATGAGAGGTTTTGAGATCTAATTGAGTACCATGGAATCAGTCATTGAACTAGAGAATTTAACAACTGGATATAGGTCTTTATCGGAAACGAAGACGATAACCACCGGTATTAACACGAGCTTACTTAGAGGGGAGCTGGTCTGCTTAATTGGCCCGAATGGAGCTGGAAAATCTACTTTGATGAGAACCATTTCTGGAGACCAAAAGCCGCTGGAAGGGAAGGTGTATTTAGAAGGTAAAAACATCCATGAGTTAACACCAAAATACCTTGCTAAAAAGCTAAGTCTGGTACTTACAGAACGAGTTCATGCCGGAATGTTAACAGCTTATGAAGTGGTTGCACTAGGGAGATTTCCATACACAGACTGGTCTGGAAAATTAAAGGAAAGAGATCACCAAATCATTCAGGAAGCGATAGCGATGGCGGGCGCTGATGAATTGGCGGACAGTACACTTACCGAGTTAAGCGATGGTGAACGACAAAAAATAATGGTAGCCAGGGCATTTGCCCAGGAACCTGAAGTAATGATTCTGGATGAGGTTACCGCCTTTTTGGATCTCCCTAGAAGAGTGGAAATCATGAAGCTCCTCAGGAAAATGGCTAACGAAAGCGATAAATCCATTTTACTTTCTACTCACGATATGGACCTTGCCCTAAGAGGAGCAGATCGAATTTGGTTACTGCCAAAAAACGGTCCTATGCAAATGGGTGCTCCAGAAGACTTAATCCTCACTGGTGCATTCCAGGAAGCTTTTGCTACGGAGGGGATGCATTTTGATAACCAAAGTGGTGCCTTCAAAATCCATGGTGAATATAATTTCGAAGTGGCTTTAATTGGTGATGGAGATACTGCAACGTGGACGCAGCGAGCACTAGAACGAAATGGGGTGAAGGTGAGTCCTGATGCAAAAATTCAAATTAATGTAAGACCGGGACAAGATCAGAATGTTTGGGTGATACAAGAAAATGATTCCGAAAAGGAGATCAAATCAATTTATGAACTGATTAACCAACTAAAGAAAAACTAGTAAACGAGTCTTTCGCCAAATGACAATCAAATGATGATGAAACCCTTGCTTATAACATGTCTGTCAGTACTTGCATCAAATGAAACCCAAAGAAATGTGGTTCAAATTGATCACATTGTATTAGCAGTCAAAGAATTGGAGTCCGGAGTCCGTCAGTTTGAGGAAAAGACAGGTGTAAAACCGATTTATGGAGGAAGTCATCCGGATCGAGATACACACAACGCACTTGTTTCACTCGAAGGAGGAATTTACATTGAAATTCTGGCACCAAAAGATGATCTGGTCGAAGTACCGGAATTCTTTAAAGGTTTTGACCAATTGACTCCTGTTGGATTTGCTATTTCCGTCAGTGATATGGTAAACCTGCACGAACGGGTCAAAAAACTAGGGTTTAAAACGAATGGAATCGAAGCTGGTTCCAGACATACTCCTGAAGGAAAGCTGTTAAAATGGGAGTTGTTACTGCTTAATGATCCTAACCTATTTATGAATCCATTTTTTATCAGCTGGTCAGATGACAGCTCACATCCAACTAAGGATCAGTCGGTCGAATGCACATTAAAAACACTGCAATTCACAACTCCCAATAAGAAAGATGTAAAAAAGATTTTTAAAACACTCGAAACTGAAGTTTGGGGATTGTCAATAGAACTAGGGAGCACAAGTCTTTCTGTTAGCATAAATACACCAAAAGGTGAAGCAACATTTAAATGATTATTGAATAACTGAGATTAAAGAATACAAATGCCATGTCCTTTTTAAAGAAGAAAAAACTACCTGTCACTGTACTCAGCGGATTTTTGGGTGCAGGAAAAACCACTTTATTGAACCATGTGCTTAATAATCGAGAAGGTTTGAAAGTCGCTGTGATCGTAAACGATATGAGTGAGGTGAATATAGATGAAAAGCTAGTAGCTAATGGAGCCAAACTTTCAAGGACTGACGAGAAGTTAGTTGAAATGAGCAATGGATGTATTTGCTGCACATTGAGGGAAGACTTAATGGTTGAAGTAGAGAAGCTTGCCAAAATGAAGAAATTCGATTATCTCCTAATTGAAAGCACGGGAATCTCAGAGCCGATTCCTGTAGCCCAAACGTTCTCGTTTGCAACAGGAGATGAGCTATACGATCTGACACAGATAAGCCAGCTAGATACAATGGTGACTGTTGTCGATGCCTTCAATTTCTTCAAAGATTTCGGAAGTGCAGAGACAATCCTGGACCGCAAGATGACTGACGATGAGGAAGACGATCGGTCCATCGTAAACCTTCTCACTGATCAAGTGGAGTTTGCCAATGTGATTATTCTTAACAAATCTGATCTCGTAACCGACGACCAACTGGGATTACTGGAAAAAACACTTCATAAATTAAATCCAACTGCAAAAATCATTCGAACTACCCACAGTAAAATCGACCCAAAAGAAATTCTTAATACAGGCATGTTCGATTATGAGATAGCTGAGCAATCTGCGGGATGGCAAAAGGAACTAGAATTGGCACAGAAGGGAATAGGTCACAATCCTGAGACTGAAGAGTATGGTATTAGTTCTTTTGTGTATCAAAATCCTAAACCTTTTCATCCGCAACGTTTCCTGGAATATGTAAGCCAGGACTTTCCCACTACAATCATTAGAAGCAAAGGAATCTTCTGGATCGCATCCAGACCAGACCGAGCGGTACTCTGGAGCCAGGCTGGAGGGTCTTTGAAAGCAGAAGACTATGGTCGATGGTGGGCAAGTGTTCCGATGAAGCAGCGTGCGATGAGCCCGGCATACCTTGAAAATCAGCAGTTAATACAGGCTAAGTGGGATAAGAAATGGGGAGATCGAATGAACGAACTCGTTTTCATAGGTCAGGATATGGATAAAGAAAAAATTACCCAAGACCTGAATGACTGCTTGCTGTTAGACTATGAAATCACAGGAATGGAGTCTGGCAATGGTTTTCAGGATGATTGGCCTATATGAGGAATGTGCTGAATGAATATTGGCAACTAACATAAAATAAAACTAAATAAACCATAAACTATGATCACAGAACAAGAAGTTAAAAACGCCCAGGACTCCTGGGGAAATGGAGTTGTAAAAATTGGTGGACTTAAAGAAGAAAGAGGGGAGTGCGAATCATTCGCCAATGATTTCTTAGATATACATTATGACTTTAATAGTAAAGATGTACTATTTAAGCCCACTAAGACCTCTATTCGACAATTCCGACCAACAAAAGAAGGAGCCCTGTCATATTTCATTGGTGGAAATTCAGAGTATCCGGAAGACAAAGGATTTGCGCTTCAACCCTGGACGCATGTTAGGTTTGAAAATGCTACGCTCATCCTGGAGGATGATAGAGCTTTGGCAATGGGAAACTATTTTTTTACAGATCTAAAAGGCGGAGAAACTAAGGTTGAGTATACATTCGGATACACAAAGAAGGATGGGAATCTGATAATTGATGTTCATCATTCATCATTGCCTTTTAATCCCGAAGCTTAAACAATGGGAGACTTTTCGGGTCGTGAGTCAATAAGCAGATTATTTTTAGTATGCCCCACAGACGGTATGGAACAGCATATCCGGAAGGAGTTCAAAGGAGAAGCATTCTTCTATACCGCTCTCGGGCTATACATGGATTTTGATGCTGAGTCCGAAAATGAACTTTGGCAGCTAATTGTGGAAAAGAATATCGACCAGGTGGTATTTGTTTCCAGCTTTAGTAACGTTTTTTACAATGACTCCTTTGATAAAAAAAGAAGGCGAAATTACCCGGTAGACATAGCTCTGGACATAACCCGAAAGAAGGACATCAAACATCCATCGTTTGCACCAAACATTTATTTGTTGGCAGCAAAACATCTTGAAAATCAAAAACACCGATTGTTATCGACTGACTATTTGGGTTATCATCTTACTCAGAATAAGATCCCTGTAGTGGCGTATGTATATCAACCTAAGAGCGAATTTTTTTGCAGCATTAGCGAAATAGAGAAAAGGGGATTTTGGCTAGATAAAATTTCCGCTAATTAAGATTTAGAAACTTGTAGGCAAAACTGGAATTGACTTTGAAAGGCAATGCCACTCATGTAATTAAAATGCAACATTATTGCGTTACGATAATAAATGAAATAAGATTGTAGTAACTCAATATCAAAATCATTTTCAAGATGCTAGAAGCTGTTGACTTATCTAAATCCTATGGCAGCCATGAAGCGCTCAAAAACTTGAACCTGGAAGTTACAGCCGGTGAAGTTTATTGCTTGCTTGGCCAAAATGGTGCAGGCAAAACAACTACAATCAATCTATTCCTTGGATTAGCTGATCCTACCGGAGGCAAAGCACTTATAAATGGAAAGGAGGTGAAAATGGGAGCTGATACGAATCAACTGATTGCCTATATCCCCGAGGTTGTGCAGCTGTATGGAAATATGGACGGTATTGAAAACCTCAACTTCTTTAGCCGATTGTCTGGATATACGCATTCCAAGGAAGATCTTGTTCGGCTACTTGAAAAAGCAGGTTTAAAAAAAGAAGACCATGACAAGAAGCTCTTTTCCTATTCAAAGGGCATGCGACAGAAGGTGGGTATCGCCATTGCGTTGTCTAAAGATGCCAAAGCTATTTTTATGGACGAGCCAACATCCGGACTTGACCCGAAAGCAACCGATGAATTCACCTCCATATGTAAAGAACTTGTTGCCGAAGACAAATGTATTTTCATGGCTACACATGACATTTTCAATGCCGTAAATGTGGGTACACGCATTGGGATTATGAATGAAGGGAAACTTGTGCATACTACAGAATCAAAGAGCATCAGTGCAAACGAACTTCAACAACTCTATCTCAAAACCATCTGATCCTCAATAAATAGACTGACTTATGCGGAGAAACATACTTCTTATTATTGCCAGGCACTTTTGGGAAACTGTATTTAAAACCAAATCTATTTATCTGCTTATAGCCATTCTTGGCTTGCTATTGATCTATTCGGTTTACAGCGGGATGAAGTATTATGATCAGAATCATTTCCGTGCGGATCACCAGGAAATGGCCAGGCAAAGTTGGGAAAACAACCCTGATAAACACCCACATCGAATGGCTCATTTTGGAACATTTGCATTTAGAACAAAACATCCATTAAGCCAATTTGACTTTGGGATTGAAAGCTTCACTGGAAATGCTGTGTTTTTAGAAGCACACAAACAAAATACGATCAATTTCTCTGAAGCAAGCTTCTCGACCGGACTTCTGCGGTTTGGAGAACTAAGTATGGCAATCATACTTCAGACGATTCTTCCACTGATCATTTTCTTTGTTGGTTATGGAGCTGTTGTCTCGGATAGAGAAAATGGGACATTGAAACTGCTGTTAACACAAGGAGCAAAATGGAAGGAAATTTTATTTGGTAGATCAATTGGACTTACGGGAATCGCATTCTTACTCTGCCTACCGTTCTTAATTGTAACACTATTGCTTCTCATTGGTGATCATCATTCATCTGGTGATGTTTGGGTACGATTTGGTTTGATTTCTATGGCCTACTTGCTATTTGCATTGGTCTTGAGTTTTCTGACCATATTTGTTTCGACAGGAAGCAAATCATCTAAGAATGCGCTAGTCAAACTATTAGGATTGTGGCTACTCATGACCGTCTTGCTTCCAAGAAGTTCACAAGCACTCGGAAGCTACTTCTACCCAACGCCATCGAAAATAGAATTCAGATCTAAGATTGAGGCAGAAGTAATACAATATGGGGATAGTCATAATCCAAATGATCCGCACTATCAGTCGTTGAGAGATTCGGTATTGGAAGTTCATCAAGTAGATGATGTCACAAAATTGCCATTTAACTATGGTGGTTTCGTCATGAGCATTGGTGAAGAGGTTAGTGCAAAAATTTATAATAAGCATCACAATCAGCTTCTCAATCAATACAGAGATCAAAACCAATTGAATCGATGGCTGGCTATTTTCAATCCTTACCTTGCGATTAAGAATCTATCAATGGCACTTTGCGGTACAGGTTTTGAATCGTATGTGGATTTTCAACAACAGGCCGAAATATATAGATATCAACTGGCCCAAAAGATGAACCGACTTCAGATAGAACGAATAAGCCCAACCAGGGTAAGTGGATCGGAAGGCAAGGTACATGTAGTGAGTAGAGAGGAATGGAAGTCATTCCCAGATTTTGAGCATGGTTATTTGTCAATTGGTACTTCCTTGAACAATGAAATGATATCTTCTTTTTCTATAATACTATGGACGTTCTTGGCAATTGGATTGATTTCAAGACAATCAAAAAGAGCAAAAGCAATTTAGATATGTTCCTATTAATGCTCGCACAATTCTTGAGAACCAGAACCTGTCAGGTAGGTTTGGTGATGGTCTTTATTTTAGGAGCTATTAGCATCTTAATAGGGAAACAGTTTTTAGTCGATCAGGAGAAAATTACTTCTGATGTAGTTGAAAATCACGTGACGCATCTTGAGAGAAACCTGGAATATCATAGTAATGACATTGGTTTGTTACTATACTATCTGGAATTTGTTTTAGTAAATCCTTCAGAGCCAATCGCTGCTTTGAGCATTGGTCAAAGAGACATCAATCCAAGCGTTCAGAGCGTGAACATTAGGACCCTGGAGGGCCAACGTCATGACACCGATCTTGTAAATCCAGTCAGCCTTTTACATGGTAACCTGGATCTGAGCTTTATTATCCTATTTGTATTTCCCTTATTGATTGTTGCATTCACTTACAATCTAAGATCAGAAGAGGTTGAATCGGGAACATGGAGACTGGTAGCCATTATGTCACGATCCAAGTTCAATTTTCTTTTGAGCAAAATAGCCGTTAGGATCATGTTGGTTCTACTGGTACTGTTCTTCCTTTTGGCAATAGCGTCAATAGTGCTTGAGATTCCGTTGAATGCTGCATTTTTAGCATTTTGTGCTGCCAGCTTTCTGTATTTATTATTCTGGTTTGTGCTTTCTTTTTGGGTGGTTTCTTTGAAACAGAGTTCTGCCGTTAATGCGCTCACACTGCTGTCAATCTGGTTGATCCTGGTC
>JANQST010000472.1 GCA_028279155.1 Cyclobacteriaceae bacterium | reverse complement strand
GATCCTGGTCAGCTCATCTTTTGCACATACTATTACAATGCTCTTACCCATTTAATTTTTCAATTGCTTCATCTTCATTTTCGACAATGGTTATCAGTTTTTCTAATCCCAATATGTCGAAAACCTGTCGCACAGTCTCTTGAACTCCAAACAACACCAATTTGATTTTTTTTAGTTCAAATTCATCTAAGTAAGAAACGAATACCCCAAGCCCAGCTGACGAGATATATGCGAGTCGAGATAGGTCAACGGCAATGTGCGATTCTCCAGCTTCCAGGACTTCCTTGAAGGCATTGTCAAGATGAATGGATGATCCAGCATCTACTTCACCACTTACCCGGATGAAATGAATATTTTCTTTTTTCTCTTTTTCTATGTTAACCATCATTATTGGTATTAAACTTTACTACAACCATTGTATAGTCATCATCAATTGCAACCTCACCAGTAAAATTGGCAAGGTCTCTTTTTATAGCTTCCTTTATTTGGGCTGGCGCTTTCTTGGCGTGGCTGTTAAATGAGTCTTTCAATCGATCGTCTCCAAACTGTTCCCCCTTCTCATTTTTTGCTTCTGTAATACCATCAGTATATAAAAGCATTGTATCGCCTTGGTTATAGCTAAGTGTTGTGCTATGAACGTATTTCTCATAGCTAGAGTTTCTTACTATCCCAAGCCCCATTCCCTCGCTTTGAAGATAATTGGTCTCATTGGTATCCGAACAAAACATCAAAGTCGGACAATGACCAGCACGAGAGAATTCAATCTTTTTTTCGTTGGCGTCAATATCAAAATAAGTGGCGGTGATAAAAGAGGATCTCTCTAGGCAATTGCTCAATGCCATATTCGCCTGGATGTTGAATTGAGATGGCGATACTTTTTGAGATGCAAGGCTGTGAAAAATTCCTTTCATTTGAGCCATTTGAAATGCAGCACTTGTACCTTTCCCAGACACGTCCGCGATGATTAATCCGTATTTATCCTCACCAATCTCAATAACATCATAATAATCTCCTCCAACTTCATCTGCTGCCATGGCGAATGCATCGATTTCAATGTTGCTCCCCATACTCACTTCTCCTGGCAATAAACTTTTCTGAACGTTCTTAGCAATCTTTAACTGTTCCTTGTATCGTTCGTTTTCCAGAGACTCCTTGATTAATGCCAGGTTTTCCAGAGAAATGCTTGTCTGATTCACAAAAGTGGTAATAATGTTTACCATCTCTCGGTTGAAGGCTTCAGGAACTTCATTTAGCATCACGATATATCCAATCTGTCTTTGCTGGACATGAATGGGAAGCGCAATAATCGATTTGTATTTGCTGTCTTTTAAAGAATCGGTGAGTTTAGATGGGTTATGATCCTTATCAAAATTCAGTGACAGAATATCTTTAATGGTTCCTGATTTGATATTCTTCTTTATTTTGTCGATCTCCGTCTCTTTCAGATTCCGTATCGACTGGAAAATCCCATCTTCCTCTTTTACTTCAATCCAGGCAGCATCCGCAAAAACAGCACTCATGGAACTCTCAAGAAGTATCTCATAGGTTTGATCAATGGTTTCCCCTCGCGGTATGGATTGACTTAATTTTTGAAAGTCAATGGCTTCTTTGAGTTTTCTTTCAAAAACAGATGAGGTTGGAAGGTTAAATAATGTAACGAGAATGGAGATGCCTGCATATAGAAATAGAAAACCAAGTAGACCCAGGAAGAAGACGCTGTCCATCAAATCCATTACCAATGCTCCTGTTGCACGGAAATCGTCAAGATTGAGGAAGAAGTGGTAGAGATAAATCGCAGAGAGTAGAATAAAAAGAATTCCTTTCCATTTCTGCTTGAAGTTCAAATAAGCAATCCATTTGAGGTTGAAGGCCAGGATTATGGAGAAACATGACAGGACTATCAATCCAATATTGAAATTTGTTCCAAAAAGCTCAAGTTCAAGAAAATCATACCCAAGACTTACCAAAAGTGCTATTTCAAAGAATCCCCAGAACTGGAGTAGGTTTTTTGATTTCTGATAAAGGATTAGTCGTTTCCAGACAACAAGGGTTGATACCATGTAGATGATCACCAATCCAAGAAGAATGTTGTAAAAGAAATTAACCGTGAGCGGACTCTCGACGATGCTACTGTTGGCAAAAACCGTAAAAAAGAAACGGATTCCTAAAGAAATTAGGGTGGTTATCAAGCCAGTGATGAAAACCTTCCACAATAGGTCGGTAAAATTGAGTGTGTCGGCTTTAGTAATAACATACCGATAGTAAGTGAATGTTGATATCACAAACCCGGTAAAGAAAAGCTGTGGAATGAAGTCCGCCAGTTGCACCTTCATCTCATAGCTTTCAATGAATAACAAATAGATATTCGAGGCTGAAAATAATAGCCAGTTAATAAGCGCCCCAAGGAACGTAAGCCGTATTTTGAGCCTCGTTGTCATTCGGGTGCAAAAATATAGCGCTTAAACTACATAAGCAGTCAAGAAGGCTCGTTAGTGGTTAAAGAATGTTAAGCCAAAAAATGGGTGATTTGCTTCAAAAATCGAGCATCTTCTTCATCAAATGCATCCAATCGATCACTGTCTACATCAAGTATTGCGACCACTTGATTGTCTTTAATTACGGGGAGAACAATTTCAGAACGTGAAGCAGAGCTACAGGCAATGTGACCAGGGAATTTATCTACGTCTGGAACAATTATGGTTTCCTCTTTTTCCCAACTAGTTCCACAAACCCCTTTCCCCATTTTAATTCTGCTACAAGCTACAGGTCCCTGGAATGGTCCCAGTACAAGTTCATCTGATGAATCTACCAGGTAGAATCCAACCCAAAAGAAGTTCATTCCTTCTTTGAGAGCTGCGCATATGTTGGCCATATTGGCTACCTGATTGTCTTCTCCCATTAGTAATCCTTCTATTTGTGGAATAAGGGACTGGTACTTTTCTTTTTTTGAAGCGGTTGTAGGAATAATTAAGTCATCTGCCATGTTCGTTTCTATAAAATTCTACGATATCATCAATAATAGATTCTTTCTTCAGCAAGCGTCCATCAATCTGAGGAGCTTCAATTCCTTTCTCAAACTGAGAAGTCGCTGTAAAAACTCTTGCTTCATCCCAACAATCGTTTTCAATGAAAGAGTTCAATGTCTTGGCTCCACCTTCAATAATTATCGATTGTATTTTGAGTTGGAATAGTTGATTAAGGATTGATTCAACTGAAAAATCTTTCATTTTTATCCATTTGTTGCTTCTTTCCTCACCTTCTTTATCACCATTAAAAATGATTGTTTTGGCTTCCTCATTGAGGAGATTGCATGAATCATCAATTTCCAAATTGGGATCAATCAGGATTCGTGTTGGATTCCTCCCCTCCCAATCTCTGACAGTCAGAGAGGGATTGTCATACAGAGCTGTATTTTTCCCTACCAGAATCGCATCTTCCTCTGCTCTCCATTTATGTACCAGTTGTCTGGATTTCTCATTGCTTATCCACTTAGAATCAAAATTTTCTCTGGCAATAAATCCATCAGCGGTTTGAGCCCATTTGAGGATTACATACGGTCGATTTTGTTTGTGAAATGTCAGAAACCGCCTGTTCTGTTCGTTGGTTTTATTTTCAAGCACGCCAACTACAGTTTCAATTCCTGCCTCCTTTAATTTCTGAATGCCTTTCCCATCTACCCGGTCAAAGGGGTCTTTGCTTCCTATGACTACTTTCTTTATGCCAACATCAATGAGTAGGTCAGCACAAGGTGGTGTTTTTCCATGATGTGCGCAGGGTTCTAGGGTGACAAAAGCAGTACTTCTCGGTAAAAGATCTTTGTTGGATACGGATTTTACTGCGTTGACTTCTGCATGGGCTTCACCATACTTTTGATGATACCCTTCACCGATGATTTTGTTTTCATGAGCGATCACACAACCTACCAGAGGATTAGGACTCACTGAGCCTTTTCCAAGTGCAGCCAGCTCAATGGCTCGGCTCATGAATGTTTCATCACTGTGATTCATCGCTTTTGCTAAGGTATAAACCTGATAAGGATCATGCTGTCTAAATTCGCAGTAAATGAAGTCGATCAAAGAGATATGGGAAGATACCGTCAATAAACTGACTGATATCTATGAGCCTCGTGAAGCCAAAGGAGTAGCAAAAATTCTGCTCGAGGATGTTTTTGGAGTCAATCAAACTGATTTTTTACTGAATGAGAAAAAACAGATTGACACAGAAGAACTAAGAAACTATGTTGATAAACTGCTTAAGCATGAACCTGTTCAATACGTTACAGGTATCGCTCATTTTTATGGTAGAAAATTCATGGTAGAAAAAGGAGTGTTGATTCCCAGGCCGGAAACTGAAGAACTTGTCCGATTGATAATTGATCAGAACGAAATAGATCAACCACGAATCTTGGATGTTGGTATCGGAAGTGGATGTATTGCTGTGTCTCTGTCACTAGAATTGTCGACTAAAGTTCATGGAATCGACATTTCCGAAAAAGCATTGGAAATGGCATCAACTAACTCAAAACAGCTTAGGAGCGAATGTGAGTTTTCATTGTGCAACATTCTGGAAAATGATCCTAGGATCAACGCTCTGGATATTTTGGTTAGCAACCCACCATATATTCCGATCAAAGACAAGTCTACAATGCATCAGAATGTCTTAGAATATGAGCCGGATGAGGCCTTGTTTGTTCCGAATGACGATCATTTGAAATTTTACTCAAGAATCTCAGCCTTTGGAAGAGGGGCTCTTAAACCAACAGGCAAGCTCTATTTTGAAATACATGAGGAGTATGGTGAAGAATTAAAACAGTTGATTCAAAATGCCGGATACTCCAATGTCTGCATTCACCAGGACATGCAAGGAAAGGACCGAATATTAAGCGCTACAAATTCAGCCAGTACGTAGCCTTGAAAACGATTTGTCTGTTTTTCAACTCAAGTCCTTCTGTTGTATAGTTGTCTGTATACACAAGAAAAAAGTCTGACATAGGACGATAACGCCACTGGAACCTTGTGAAGAAATTGTAGTTCTCACTTTGTGAATTGAACTGAAGAGCGGTTGTCAAAAACATTTTGTTGGAAAAACTAATTTGAGAATTTAATCTCATGAGGTTCAGGTTGGTTTGCCCGAATTCACCAGGCAACTCTACTCGATTGAAATCATGTGTAATTCCAAAACTTCCCCATGGTTGTACTCGAAAATTCAATCCGGTTGAGGTGTTGAATCGAGTACCGTTGAAAAAGTTGCCAAATTGAACTCTAAAATCAGCATTAACAATCTTTCTTCGATCCGTATTGTAGTTCACCCAATATTGTGTGAATTGATAATTTCCTATTGGAAGAGGTGTATAATCGTCACCTATTAAGGAAGTCGGTACTGGGAGATTTACCTCTCTTACCTGGGCCTGTAACCTAATCTCAGTGGTATTTTCGAACGTGAAGTCATAGGCGAACCCATGCCCTCGTTCATTCAAACCTGAGCCATCCCTGTTTAGCCATATCATGTGCCAGGTTCTGGGCCCATGTGAATTCAACTTTCCTTTCGATGGAAAAAAGCGATAGACTGTCCATGGGTTTATTCGAGTGTAAGCTTTTCGAACGGTTTCTTCTGTTTCGGCATTATAATTCTCTAGTCTTGGATTGAAGCCAAGTTCAGTGATGTAATTTTCTCCTACAAAATCCAATGTCCATCCGGACCTAAGGCTACGCCCATTGTAGTTGCCGCTGAATCCATAAAAATGATTATCAGAATAGTTTTCCGGAGTTTCAGCAGTATGGAATCGTACGGTATTATTGAATTTTCCATTGCTTGATATGTAAGCGAATTCCAATCCTGCATTTCTTGCAAATTTCCCTTCATCTACTTCAGCTCCAGTCCGACGATTGATGAATATCCCTTTTACAACCGAACGATCAAACACTTGTTGATGTACTGCTGCGACCGAATAGTTCTGAGCTTCCAGATCGGAAACAGCTCTAGTTTGAGCATTCATGACTCCAATCCTGGTTTTATTGGTGACATTACCTGTCAATCGAGCACCGTAAGAAATTGGTACTTGTTCTCCATCCATGAGACCTATTCTCCTGGAGAAGAAAGGAGAGATTTGCCAACTTCCGAAGTTGGCAAATATGTCTCCGTTCTCTAGAAAGAAGTTACGCCTTTCAGGAAAGAAAATGCTAAAGCGGGAAAGGTTGGTAACTTGTTGATCTACATCAACATTTGAGAAATCAGGATTGACTGTCAAGTCTAAGTTTAACGAACCTGTGAGAGCAATTTTGGCATCCAATCCAGTGTCTCCATCCTCTTCGAAGCTTTTCTGTTCCTCTTCTTCAAAATCTCGTTGTGTGCCTCCGGACAAATAAGGAATCAGTACTACTTTTCCAGAAGCTTGTTTTGGTTTTTCATCCCAGGCTAAGGTCCCCATGAAATTCAGGTCTATACCTGGATAATTCAAGGAAAATTGGGTCCAGGTTGAATACTCGTTTCGTTCCATATCTCCGCGAATGAAATTGATGCCCCATTCTGAAATGTTGCTGGAGTATCGCAATGTTTTGAATGGAATGGCAAATTCAGCAATCCAATAGTTATCATATCTTTTTACTTCCGAGTACCACTTATTATCCCAGTTTTGGTCATACTGAGTTCTGGGACCATTAACATTAAGCTGTGCTTCCATCTGTGACCCACCCGCATTGACCCCAAACATGAAGCCATTCTGCTTGTTGTTCATCGGGTCAATGACAAGAGTGAAATTGTCACTTCCCCAGTGAGCGTTATCATCATCACGTCGTAGTGACTGAATCACTCGTGTTCCATTATCGTAACAGACCGCCATGACATATAAAAATTCCTCGTCATAAGTGGCTTTCACCTGTGTAATGGCAGCTGCATTGCCGGTGTCTAAAGGCCAATGGTTGATAAAATTGGGGATCTCTTGCACGTTTAGCCAGCCATCTTCCGTGTTGTTGCCATCAACGGCAATAGCCGATGTGGCTTTAGTAATGTTGTACCTGAATCTATCTCGCGTCTCTTTATCTGGTTGGCCGATGACAGTGTTAAGAATGACAAGTAAGGAAGCTAAGGTCTTCATGTTAAGGCGTCAGTTTGGGTGTTTATACCCCGTTGAAGAGGCTGGGTTTCCTTGTTTTTGTCTTTTTAGACAGTGAGTCATACTTCACCGATAAACGGCGTTATTCGAGAAATAATGCAATTGAGGAGGTTAAATTGGTTGTTTGGGAGGCAATTGCCGTTATTGGTCTAAGCTTCGGAAAATTTGAAACTTAATAAATAAGTTTGAGTATTATAGTTACTCATACGATGCCCAAAATAGAATTAGAACAGCTGTTGTTTAAAACGCCACGTGTCCTGTGGCATTTTATTTTTTGGGTCGTCTTCATCACTTTCTTCTCGTTGGTTTATGGATTCTTTGAAGATGACTATGGCCGTCAATTCATGATTCAGCTTACGGATGCTGTTGTACAAGCACCTGCTGTTTATTTCACCATTTATTTTTTGATGCCCAGGTTCCTTTTCAAGGAAAAGTATCTTGAATTTTTTGTATTCATCATACTGGTAATACTTGGTTTCAGTACACTCATTTGGATTGACTATATGTTTATTCAGCAGCCTCTCTTTTGGCCTGAATCAGACTACCAGCCAACACTATTTAATATTGGAAAGATCTTGAAGAATACCACCAAGATCTACCCAATCCTATTTCTCGCCATTGTGATCAAGTGGTTTAAGTATTGGTACAAAGAACAAAAAGCCAATCAACAGTTAGCTAGTGAAAAATTGCAAGCTGAGCTACGATTCCTAAAAGCCCAGGTCCATCCACACTTTCTTTTTAATACTCTCAATAACCTTTACGCCCTCACTTTGAAGCAATCGAAGGATGCGCCTGAGGTTGTCCTTAAACTATCTGATCTGCTTAACTACATGTTGTATGAGTGCAATGCTGATAGAGTTCCGTTGAGTAAAGAGATCAAATTGGTCAAGGATTACATTTCGCTTGAGAAAATCAGGTATGGAAAACGATTGAACATTTCTTTTAATGTAAGAGGTGAAGTTGAGTCAAAAACTGTAGCCCCTATGCTAATCTTACCTTTTGTTGAGAATTGCTTCAAACATGGAGTAAGTGAAGAGCTAGACGAGTCTTGGATGAATATAGATTTGGAATTAAAGCAAGAAAACCTAACCCTGAAGGTCGAAAACAGTAAAAGTAAGAATGGGGGAAGCGAAGATCGCTTTGAATACAAGGAAGGAATCGGCCTGAATAATGTGAAGAGGAGGCTTGAGTTACTTTATGGAGAAAACCATGAGCTGGACCTACACGACGAGACAGATTCATTTCTGGTGATTTTAAAAATCAAAATTTAGATGTCAATTAAATGCATGATTGTAGACGATGAACCGCTTGCCGGAGAAGTCCTTGAATCATATATAGAAAAAGTCGAATCACTTGAATTGGTTGCTACATGCACAAATGCCGTTAGTGCTTTTGATGTTTTGAAAAAGCAACCAATTGATCTGCTTTTTTTGGATATCCAAATGCCCAAGCTCACTGGGATTGAATTTTTAAAAGTTATCAACCCAGCTCCCAAAGTGATTTTCACAACGGCCTACAGGGAATACGCGGTAGAGAGCTACGAACTGAGTGTGGTTGACTATCTGTTGAAGCCAATCGCCTTTGATCGCTTTTTAATGGCAATAAATAAAGTGGATACGGAAAGTCCAATCCCTGAACAAGAATCCATGGAGCCAAATCAGGAGGATAGGCCTTATTTGTTTCTAAAGGCAGATAGAAAGATGATCAAAGTTCATTTGGATGAGATCAGTTACATCGAAAGCCTGAAGGATTATGTGAGAATCAAGACGATCGATGGGAGTGAAATTGTCTCACTTCAAAAGATTAGTTACCTGGAGCAAAAACTCCCAGAAGATTGCTTTTTGAGAATCCATCGTTCATTTATTGTTCCTATCAGAAGGATTGATGCTTTTTCGAGTGTGGGTGTCGAGATAGGGGGTAAAGAAATTCCGATTGGCAGAAATTATAAACCAGACGTTTTGAAAGTTCTTAATGGAGATAAGTCCATTCTGAAATAAAAGAGCCACCTAATACTAAGTGGCTCTTTCGAATTTACCAAGTAAAACAAGTTAGTGTATTACGAATCTGCTCGTTTGCGATTTTGCATTTTTAAGAATGTAAGTACCCGCTTTGAGCGAAGACACATCAATTCTATTGACATTCTGAGCTGTAATTAAAGCTCGTCCATTCAAATCAAGAATTGTGATGTCCATTCTTTCTGTTAAACGTAAAACACCAGCACTCACAGGGTTTGGATACAAGATCAATGGGTTCAAGGTCTCATCAACAGGCTCACTGGCTTGCTCTTCAGCTACCACATTTTCTGCTGGCTCCGGTGCGTCAGGTGCTTGTTCATCAACTGCTTCGTAGTAGTGATTGTTAATTTCAACCTCAAAAATGGTGACCGTTCCGCTCACCTCGTTTGCTACTACTACAAGGGGCGAATTAATTGGGCTGTTTCTTCTTTTGATGAAGAAAACATCTTCCGGGCCAAGGTCACCAGCAGCTTCTGTATTTGCAGGCACAGAGAAATCTCGATTGTTGATGTAATCCACAAAGAACGGATAGTATGGGTTGGTGATATCGTACGTCACAATTCCACCCACTCTCTCTAATCCGATAAATGCGTAATGCCTTCCTCTAATTCGAGCAATTTCAACAGCTTCCGGTTCCGGACCTTTGTCATCGCTTCGATCTTTGAAAGAACCATTTTCATCATTTGTAGAGTTGAAATCATCTGGCAGTGCTTGTGCAGTGATTTGTTCAAGCTGATCTCCACTGTCAAAAACCAACTGACCATTGCCCTTGCGAATAGAAAACGAACGTGCGCCATATGTATAGATCTCCTCAAACAGCCCATCGTTGTTTGCATCGCCAGTGGCAATAGTTGTTTTCATTCTTCCGATGGCCATGTCATCTTGTAATGCAGCAGCATTAGGAAAGACCGCTGGGTCAAGGGTTAAGTCACTGACACGTACTTCTTCACTGTAGCCGGCATAGTCCCGACTGTCTCCCTCGTTCGCAAGCACGATAAATTCTCGACCCCATCGGCGATAGTTGGCCATGGCATCAGGCTGATACATTCCTCTGATTGGCCAGTTGGCAATATCAATGGCTGGGGTTTCATTGCTTGCATCCAACCCGTTTCCAGGAGCGGAGTGATCTTTGAAGCCAAGCCCAATAAGATCAATGACTTGAGCATTTCTGATGTTGATTTTAGCTAATGCATTATTTTCCTGAAGAGCTACCCATGCGATCCTGGAATTCTTGGAAACAGAAATATATTCTGGTTCAAGATCCTGTGCTACAGTTGAATTTCCAGGATTAGCGCTTACGCGAATACTTGGATCAAGTGGAACATTGTTGAACGCCGTGAACCCGACCTGACTCACATCACTTTGAGTAAGGTTGTGAGCGCCATACCGAAGATCTACGATGGTGACGCTACCCTCAGGATCAATGGTGAAATCATCATTAGGTTCACCTTCGTTGGCAAGTAGTACATACCTTCCATTTGGGGTAAAAACTACGTTATCCGGAAGTGCTCCGGCCGTGACCTGACTAATAAATGTTCCATTCGTATCGAAGAATACTGCCTTGCCAGGAGACTGCTTGTCTATGTTTTCAACAGCCACAGCAACAAGGCCATCATCGACCGCCACACTGTTCGCTCCATTTCCATAAGGAGACAGATCAATTGATGAAACAAGTATGATTGTGTTTGGATCAGAGATATCATAAATATCAATTTGATCCGTCCCTCCATTCGTGACAAATAGCCTTTGCGTGTTGGGATCGTGTGCTACAATTTCCGCACCGCTTTCATCAAAAAATCCAGTATTAAACGTTGAGATTTTTTCAAGAGTAATTCGTTGTCCAAATGAATTGGAGCAAATAAGCGCGGTGAAAAAAAAGGGTAATAAGAATTTAATTTTTGTGAGTCGAATTGTTTCCATAAATGACTTTTTAATAATGGTGGACAAATAAAATTATCACTTGATAATTATTTTCACACTTACACAAAGCGTGTATGTGCAATAAATTAAATTTAATTCTTTTGATTAAAACTCCAAATAAAGGAAACAGTTTATTGCAAATAATATTTTTTAATCGTAAACTTGGATAAATACCGTTTGATGGAAGGTTTTTTATCAAATGCTAATGGCCCAAATCAACCAAGCTATGAAATTTAACAAAACGTTATTCAGGAAGAAATGAAAATATTTAATTGTCAATTGACGGTTATTGAAAATTATAATCTTATTGCTGTGAGGTATCACCAGTTTCACAGACGATTATTTGTCACCACTATAAACGAGCCACTAATATGTCTTCACACATTTTTAAAAGATTTAGCATTGGGAAGAGGATAGGTATAGGTTATGCGATCGTTATCCTCCTTGCTGCATTAAGCAGTTTTTATGGGGTTTCCGTTTTACGGGAAAGTCTGGAGTTTAGCGGGAAGATCACGAATACATATTTGCCTTTTCTGAATAAGCTGGAGCAGCTGAGCAATACGATGGATAACTCAGCCAGCTTAACCAACAATTGGATCTACCTTCCAAGTGATGCGGATAAAGCTAAACTCAGAAGGATTCTTGATACTGATTACCCAACCCTTAGAGATGACCTGAGAACTTTATATAAAGATTGGACAGGCATTGAAATACACGACAGCCTTGAATTTGTGATTCAAGAGTTTGATAATATTCTGAGCTCTGAAAGAAAAATTGTAACTGCGCTAGGCACTCTGTCGAGTTATGACGATGATGAAGCGCTCTTTTCATCAATAACAATATATGACGAAGAGGTTTTTGCAAAAATCAGTGGTTCATTATTGAATCTGGAAAGTACCACTAAGAGCCTGAAGACCTATTCTGAGGCCATGATCCAGGAAAGGAATACCTATTTCGAGTCAATTAAGACGGTCATGATTTCTTTAATGGTATTAGCGAGTCTTATTGGAATAGGGATGGGGTTTTTGATTACCCGGAATGTGATGAAAACACTAGGGGGAGACCCATCAGAGGTTGCTCAGATTGCAAATCAGATTGCATCTGGCAAGCTGAATATAAAATTTGGAGAACGTCATTACATCGGCCTGTATGGCAACATGAAAACCATGGTTGACAAGCTTCGGGGAATAGTAACCAAGGTTTACAATGGGGCTGACACAATTACAAGAGCGAGTTCACAGCTCTCATCTTCCTCGCAGCTGGTTTCATCAGGTGCAAGTGATCAAGCTGCTTCCTCCGAGGAAGTTTCTGCTTCCATGGAACAGATGGCAGCCAACATAAAACAGAACTCAGACAATTCAAGAGAAGCTGAAAAAATTGCATCTACAGCTGTGGAAGAAGTTGAGGAAGGAAGATCTGCCATCGACAATACGGTTGGCTCAATGAAACAGATTGCTGACAAGGTATCTGTTATTTCGGAAATAGCACGAAAAACCAACATACTGGCTTTGAATGCAGCAGTTGAAGCAGCAAGAGCCGGGGAAGCGGGAAAAGGCTTTGCTGTTGTCGCAGCTGAGGTTCGAAGACTAGCGGAAAACAGCCAAACCTCTGCAGTAGAAATTGATGAACTGTGTCAGAAAAGTGTAGTCATTGCTGATACCGCAGGGAAATTGTTTGAAAATCTTGTTCCCAATATTCAAAGAACAGCCCAACTAGTTGCTGACATCAATCTTGCCAGCGAGGAGCAGAATTCAGGTGCGGAACAGATCAACAACGCGATTCAGCAACTGAATAGTATAACCCAGCAAAACGCTGCTAGCTCAGAAGAAATGTCGTCCAGTTCAGAAGAACTTTCCGGACAAGCTGACTTGCTTAGAGCGACGGTTGACTTTTTTGATGTTGGAAAGGTAGATGAAGGGTTTCAGCAGGAAATAGAGAAACCAAGAAAAAAGCCAACTCAGACGGAGCTTGAACGAAGAACGGCTATTCACAGCTCAGGAATCATTGTGGACCTAGGCGGAAATCCCAGTGACGATGAGTTCGAAAAATTCGATTGACTTAATGAAAATTTTATCACTATCAAAATAGAGAATTATGGAAATAAACTTTACCAAACAACGATTGAGTATTCCAACTATATGGTGCGGGATACTTTTTAGTATTGCCTTTTTATTGGCAAATTCAACCAATGCTCAGTTATCCAATAAATTTAGGCTGAATGGATATTCGAGTTTTGAGTACGAGCACTTGATCTCTAATGAGGGCGAGAGTGATCCAAATGGTTCATTTGATGCTGACCTCATTGACATTGTGCTGAATGTTGATGTTACTTCAAGACTAAGATTTGCCACAGATATTACGTGGGAACATGGAACGGCATCCGAGGACGGAAGAGGAAACGCAGCGGTCGAATATGCTTTTCCGGAGTATACAGTACGTAACTGGCTAAAATTCCGTGTTGGAAAGATGTTTGTTCCCTTCGGAATCTACAATGAGATCCATACGGCTAAACCAGCCTTTTTAGCAGTAAAAGAACCATTAAGTACCAACAAGCCTGATAAGTTTGGTGGTGATGCTAGATTTTATCCGCGTTGGGCTACTGGTGTTTCCGTGCTAGGAAATTTCTCACTGAATGAGATTCAATTTGAATACAATGTACAGGTAAGCAATGGGGAACAAGAGAACACCAATCCGTTTGAAGAAGATGATAACGAAGAAAAGGCAGTTGCTGCTCGATTATTGATTCAACCAACGCTGGGTCTTAAGCTTGGGATCTCAACCTATAGTGATCGATTGACAGAATTGGATGGCTTAGGGGATGACACTGGTGAAAGAACTAAGCTTTCGAGTTGGAGTACCCATGCTGAATACCAATATAAAGATTTGGGCCTTGAATTCGAATATATCACCGGCAAAACGGATCCTTCAGCAGCTGGAGAATTGAAAAAGAATGCCCTTGAAGCCATGCTATATTACAGCTTAGGAGATAAGTTCACTCCGTATGTTCGGTATGAATACCTGGATCCAAATCAAGATATAGATGACGATACGGCCAACATGATAAGCTTCGGGCTGAATACTGAGATTGATGATAACTACTTCTTAAAACTTCAGTTTAACCGAATTTCTTCGGGGGACAATAACAATGAGTTTAGTGGCGTGAATTTTTCAGAATTCCAGGCAGCTGTTGTTCTTGGTTTTTAAAAGATGTTGAAAACGTAATAATTAAGGAAAATGAAAAATATCAAATACTATATATCGATTCTTCTTCTCGTTGCGCTTGCCTGGTTGCCAAACACCGCTCAAGCACAAGATGGATTTGTAGTTATTGTCAATAAGAATGTTGACGAAACGACGCTTAGTAAAAGTAGTATCAGACGTATCTATTTTGGATTCACTACTCAATGGAAAAATTTTGATAGAGTTAAACCTTCCTATACAGAGGTCTCCAACGCCGCTTTTTGGAATTATATCTCGACGGAGAAAGGAAAGTTTAAGAGTTTCTGGACGAAAAAAGTCTTCTCTGGGAATGGAGTTGCACCTGATGAATTCAATGACGGCCAAGGAGTAATAGACTTTGTGTCAAGTACTGATGGTGCTATTGGAATTATTCCGAGTTCTGCGCAGAACAATATTGGAGATTGCAAAATAGTAACACTGCAATGAAGTAGTTAAGTGATTTTTACGTAAGTCAGATAACTGTTAGAAATCCCTGCATTTGTGGGGATTTTTTAATTCCTAAACCTCACTCGAACCCGGGCTTCATCTTCTTCTCCTATTCCATTTCTGGAGGCTGGAGTCCATTTTGGACCTTCACGCACCAAACGGATGGCTTCCTCGTCACATCCAAAACCAAGGCTTTTCTTTACTTCAATATTTGTGATTTGACCCAAAGTTGAAATGGTCAATTCAAGAACCACCGTTCCTTTGACCTGGTTTTCAAGTGCTTGAGGAGGATACACGAGGTTATCATTAATATATTTCTTGTAAGAAGTACTACCATCTTCGGGTTTGGCTGGAACGTATGTTTCATTTGTTGGTCCCTCTATTCCATAGCCAGTAACTACAACCTCTGAGAGCTCAGCGACTCCACCATCTAATTGAACATCCAAATTGGTTCGATCTCCTATCTCAATTTCTTGTGATTCAAGCCCTACTAAAGTGAAGGTCAAGCTTGCCCCATCATTTACTTCAAGCTGATAATTTCCATCAAGGTCTGTAGTGGTTCCGGTGGTTGTTCCTTTGATCACGATGTTAACGCCTGGCAATGATTCACCAGTTTCATCCGTCACATTTCCCGAAATTGTCCTTGCGGCAGAATCAGTAATGGATGCTGATCTTGCCCTGGCTCTTGTAGGAGCTGCTGCAGGTTGATCTTTCTTTGAGTCTATTTCAGCCTCAGCTTTTTTCGCCACTAAAGGCTGAACTTGAGGAGAAGTAGAAACCTCTGTATCAGGTGTTGCAGCAAATGAGTCGACTTCAATATCCTCTGAATCCGTCTGCAGGGCAATGATATTTTCTTCTTCAGCAAAACCGGCACCTTTCGCATTTTCATCTTCATCGGCAAAATCAGCAACAGTCACTTCAGCCAATGTTTCGCTTACTGTATCATCAGTTAAAGGTTCTTCAACCGTTGCAACAGCATTTGACAATTGATCCACTTCTTCAACTTTGTCTTTACTGGCAATAGTTTCTGGTTCTATTTCAACTTCTGGTTCATTAACCAAACTGTCAGCCTTTGCAAAGTCCGATTGTTCTTGAGGGATTTGTGATTCATTTGCTTGCTCCTCTTCAACATCTGATTCCATAGCGATTGACTCTTCATTAGCTAAGGGAT
>JANQST010000470.1 GCA_028279155.1 Cyclobacteriaceae bacterium | reverse complement strand
TAATGAAGGCGTTTGAAAATTATGTGAGAAGTTCAAAAGGAATTTCTGTTTCTGTTGAATTTGTTCAAGTGCCCAACAAAGACTTTAAAATTTTTATGTCCGAAGTGAAGAATGGATCGGGAGGGGTGTTTGGTTTGAGCAATGTGAGTATCAGGGAAGATCGAAAAAAAGACTACAAGTTTAGCCCGCCTTACATCAACAATGTTTCAGTTCTTATATCTAACTCTAAAACACCGACACTTACAAGTCTATCTGACCTAAATACAAGGTTTGCTGGTAAAAAAGCTTATTCTGTTTCTTCATCAACGTACTATGAACGACTTGATGGATTAAAACAAATGTATTACCCTGGCATGGAGATTGTATCACTACCATCGGTGAACGAAGTAATGGCGAAGGTTTCTACAGACAATGAGGCATTTGGTGTTGTGGACCTTAACTATTATTTGCAAGCGCTGAAAGAAAAAACTCCAATTAAAAGACATTCCGTTGGAGATAAGGGAGAAGATAAATTTGGCGTAATAATGCCGCTGAAAAATGATTGGGAGCCGGTGATCAAAGAATTTTTTGATAATGGATTTATCGGTGGTCCTGACTATAGGTTAATAATTACTAATAACTTGGGCAAAGGAGCTCTAAGATTAATTGAAGGAACTAACTAGCTATCTAATGATGAAAATTAAAAACAGTATTTACTACATGCTCCTATTAGGAGTTACTATGAGTTTCGCACAGCAAACTGGGGATAGTTTTGCTTCAGCTAGAAATTCAAAGTCAGCCAACCTTGTATATATTCATGCAGGTGTAAATGGTTTTGCCAGCAACAATGGTTCAGGAAGCACTACCGGACTTTTAGTTGACGTGATGAGAGAGTTCGAAAATTTTGTCAACCAAAAGTACGGGATTACTATTTCGAGTAGATATGTTGAAGCACAAAACAAAGACTTCAAATTATATCTACAAGAAGTAAGAAACAGTACCGGAGGTGTGTTCGGATTAAGTAACACAAGTGTGAAAGAAGAGCGAAAGAAGTTCTTGAAATACAGTCCTACCTTTCTTAACAACATCTCTGTCTTAATCTCACACAAGAGTTTTCCTACATTGGCCAGCATGAGTAATATAAGCACGGCTTTCAATGGCAAAATGGGTTACGGTGTGCCGTCAACTACCAATTATGATAGAATGACAAGTGTGAAAGCAAGTAATTTCTCTTCCATGCAAATAACAAACGTTACCTCCAGTAGAGATATACTTGAAAACATTTCTAGCAATTCCAATGCTTTCGGATTTTCAGATATACACTATTATCTAGAATACCTGGAGCAAGGCAAGCCTGTCAAAAGACATCCTGTAGGGGATCAGGTTGGTGATGAATTCGGAATTATCATGCCCATGAATAACGATTGGGATGGGGTAATGTCTGAATTTTTATCTGCTTTTGTTAAGACAGGAAAATACCGTGAAATGGTAACAAGGAACCTGGGCAAGGGAGCCTTGAGGATGATTGGCAATTGATAATTTTTCGCTTAATTTGATGGTAAGTTCAACCAGATTACCATTAATTCATGAAATACTTATTTAAAACAAGCGCATACATCTTTGTGCTTGGTACTTTTCTGAGCACTTCTGTTTTAGGACAGGAGACTGGAGACAGTTTCCGATCTGCAAAGGCTTCGAAAAATGCTAATCTTACTTACATCTACGCAGGTGTAAATGGATTTGCTAATAAGGGCTCGGATGGGGAGTTAGAGGGATTGTATATTCAGATGATGGATGCTTTCGAAGCATTTGTATTATCTAAATACGGCATAGCTATAAATAGCACTTATGTTCCTGTACAAAACAGTGATTTCCAACAATTCCTGGACAATGTAAAGAATAGCTCAGGGGGCGTTTTTGGGTTAAATACTACAACTATTAAGGAAGAACGTAAGGCGTTTTTGAAGTTTAGCCCTGCGGTTCTTAATAATATTTCAGTACTGATCTCGCATAGAACCATCCCTAAACTCTCATCGATGAGCAATATCAGCTCTGAATTCAGCGGATTTACAGCATATACAGCATCTGGATCTACTTATCATCAAAGGTTACTTGAGCTTAAAGGTTCAAGCTATCCGGATATTAAGATTAACATGGTAGCCTCAGAATACGACATTATAGAGAGTGTAGCCAAGGACCCAAAATCTTTTGCATTTATTGACATTAGTTTTTACCTGGAGTATCTAATGCAGAAAAAGCCTGTTACGAGACATCCTGTTGGAGATCAGGGCGGTGAACAATACGGTATCATAATGCCCTTGAATAGTGACTGGGATCCGATTCTTGCTGAATTTTTGAACTCAGGATTCCTGAAGTCATCAGAATACCGACAAATTGTAATTAACAATCTTGGAAAAGGAGCACTGCGAATGCTTGACTGAGCTATTCTAAAATCCTTAACTAAATTATCCCAATCGTATACTTTCTGTAGACTGTAGCACCTAGGTTTGACTGAATTCAAAGTCGACTTTTGTTGAATGAAAGATCATTTGACAAGAGTTTTCATTGTTTTTGGATGTGTACTACTTACCACAGATTTAGTAGCTCAAATTATTGGAACCAGTTTTCGCGAAGCGATAGAAACCAGAAAAGCCAACCTGGTCTATGTCTACAATGACGTGCAAGATTTTGCCAGGAAAAATGACAATGGAGATGTCGAAGGTATTTTGGTTGATTTGATGATGGAATTCCAATCCTTCGTTCAAAGAAAGTACCAAATTGACATCACATCCTCATACCAGCAGATTGAAGAACTTGATTTCAAGAAATTCCTTAATGCTGTAGAGACAAGCAACTACGGAGTTTTTGGACTCAGCAATACAAGTATCACTGAACAGAGGAAATCTATCTACTCGTTTAGCTATCCATACATCGATAACATTTCTGTTTTGATCACCGCTGAATCGATTGAAACCTTAGGTACATTGGAGGATATGGGGGAGAAGTTCGAAGGAATGAAAGCCATATCGGTTCCTTCATCCACTTATTTAGAAAGACTGCAACGAATAAAGTCTAGTCATCACCCTGATATGAAAATAGAATTAGTTAATTCTGGCCGTGAGGTGATAGAACGTGTCCAGCAAGATAAGTCCTATTTTGCTGTAGTAGACCTGCTATATTATTTGGAATTCTTCAAAAATGGAGCATCTATCAAAAGGCATAAGGTGGGAGATGAAGTAGGTGACAGGTTTGGAGTTTTGATGCCTAAAAGCAATGACTGGAAACCTATTCTTGATGAATTTTTTCTGTCAGGTTTCATGCAAAGCAGTAAGTACAGAGTTATAATCTCAAATCATTTGGGAGCAAGTGCCACACGATTGATCAGTCCGGTTTCCAGTTACAGCCTCAAGGATTAATCTAGTTTAAGATGATGGATGTGTTCATCTATAATGTCGATCCTGGTGGTGATACTTTCTACGTATTTGCTAAGCTCTTTCTCTAATTTTTTTACCTCTTTCTCGTATTGGGTACCACCTTCACGACCAAAGTTTCGCTCAATTTCATTCACACCATTGCATTCACGGTGAATGAAAGCTTTGAAATTCTTGGTTGTATATTCAGATTCAAGCTTCTCAATGTCATCAAGGGTTGCTTGAGCTTCTTCGTCTTTCCCTTTTTTGTACTTTCTGCTCACTATTCCATACAACAATGTGTCGTAGTGATGGATCTTGTCTAATAACTTTACTGTCCTGTCTCGATAGGGCCGAGTGGAACAATACGTCTGGAGTCCTTTGTAAGTACTTAACTCTACAGCCTGTTCATCCCATTTAAGCGTTAGATCATCTACAATTTCAACAATGTTCTCATCCTCCTGAGCTAGCGTAGGAAGACAAATAAAGATTAAGAGCGTAAGTGTTAGGGTTTTCATGTCAATATTCTTAATGACTCATCAAGTTGGAAAAAGTCGGAAAGACAAGTTAGAAATTTTTTAGAAGCATTATCTGATATTTGCCCTGAAAAATCCAACATTAAAAGATTAGTAATTAGATCTTGGGCAAGAAATCCAAACTTCAAAAATTTTCGGAAAACAGAGAAAGTGCAAATGTCATTGAGGTCGGTAAGCCAATCTATGATAACGTTAAAGGCCACTGGCAAGAGTTCTTTGATAATGACAATGACTTGGTAGTTGAACTTGCATGTGGTAGGGGAGAATATACCATTGCATTGGCTGAAAAGATTCCTAATAGAAACTATATTGGTGTGGACATAAAAGGAGAGCGAGTATGGAAAGGGAGTCAAACAGCAATGCAAAAGGAGTTAAATAATGTGGCTTTTTTAAGGACACATATTACCAATATTGATGAACTGTTCGATGATGAAGAAGTAGCAGAAATTTGGCTGACATTCCCTGACCCAAGACCAAAAGAAAGAGATGAGAAACATCGACTTTCAAATGCTTTCTTTATGAATAAGTATCGAAAAATATTGAACAAGGAAGGGTGGTTTAAATTCAAAACAGACAACACTCCCTTGTTTGAATACACTCTCCAAACACTCACCGAATTCAATGTAAAAGATCATGTATATACCTATGATCTCTACCATTCCGAGTTATTAGTAGATCACTTCGATATCAAAACAAAGTACGAAAAAATTTGGACCGAAAAAGGTGAGATGATTAAGTACATGAAATTCAAATTTGGATAACACAAGACGTTTAGTAACTATCTTCATGAACCATTTGAATTGCTCTTCCGGAAGGCTCATTCATTTCCTCGAATGCCTTGTCCCATTTCAACGCAGTTGGTGTGCTGCATGCCACAGAGGGTACAGAAGGTACTGTTAATGCAGCAGAATCAGATGGGAAGTGTGATTCAAAAATGGATCGATAATAGTACTCTTCTTTATTCATTGGAGGATTAACAGCAAACCGAAACTCTTTTTGATCCATCTCCTGATCACTGACAAGATGTTCTACAGTTTCCTTCAATTTATCAATCCATCCATACCCAACGCCATCGGAAAACTGTTCCTTTTGTCTCCAGAGGACTTCCTTAGGCAAATAGTCTTCGAAGGCCTTCCTGAGTACCCATTTCTCAATTCGATCATTACTGATCATTTTGTCGGATGGGTTGATACTCATTGCTACATCGATAAATTCCTTATCCAGAAAAGGAACACGACCTTCAACGCCCCAGGCTGAAAGTGCCTTGTTTGCCCGGTTGCAATCATACAGATGGAGTTTTTCCAATTTTCGTATGGTCTCGTTATGGAACTCTTCTGCATCAGGTGCTTTGTGGAAATAGAGATAACCTCCAAATAGTTCATCT
>JANQST010000462.1 GCA_028279155.1 Cyclobacteriaceae bacterium | reverse complement strand
TCAATTAATTTAAAATGTTTAGGTATTGCTAATTTAATACTTTGAAGCGAACATTTGCGATATGTTTGGTGTTCGGTAAAAAAAGAAAAAATGACAGATAAACGAATTTGGTTGATCACTGGTTGTTCTACTGGTTTCGGAAGAGAATTGGCAAAAGTGGTAGCTGAAAATGATGAATTGGTCATTGGAACTGTAAGAAAACACCAGCAAATCGAAGAATTGGAGGCCTTAAATAATGACAAAATTCTTGGGGTGGCTTTAGATGTTCAGGACCAACAAAGTATTGATAAAGCGGGTGATATCATTGGTGAAAAATTTGGAAAAATAGATGTCCTGGTCAATAATGCAGGTTACGGCACAATTGGGCCAATAGAGGAAACTTCGGATGAGGAAATTGTACGTCAATTTGATGTCAATGTATATGGTGCTATTCGAATGATCAAATTAGTCCTTCCGTTTATGCGAAAACAGCGATCAGGTCATATTCTTAATATTACCTCAATTGCAGGGCTGAATGGATTTCCAGGTGTTGGTATCTACAACGGTAGCAAGTTTGCATTGGAAGGAATTGGAGAAGCATTGGCTGCCGAGGTTAATCATCTTGGGATAAAAGTCACCAATGTTGAACCTGGTCCGTTTAGAACAGATTGGGCTGGTAGATCTGCCACGTATAATGAATCCAAAATAGATGATTACAAGGAAACGGCAACCAAGAATATGGAGTCCATAAGAAGTGTAAGTGGCAATCAGGTAGGTGATCCTTTGAAAGCAGTGAAGGCAATGTTTGAATTAACTAAGTTGGAAAATCCTCCTATGCATCTTCCCTTGGGAGGTCCGGCGTATAAAAGAGTTGGAATTCGACTTGCGGAGTTTAAAGAGGAGGTTGAGAAGTTTGAGTACTTAGGTAAACCAACGGACTACACTGAAGATGAACTAAAAGAATTGGACAAATGACAGCTGTTAATATAAAAGAGAAATTCAACCTGTTTTCAGAGAATTGGACGCCAAAAATCATAGGTGAACTTAATGGTCAGCAAGTGAAGTTGGCTAAGTTAAAAGATGAGTTTGTGTGGCACAGTCACGAGGAGGAAGATGAGCTTTTTATGATTTTTAAGGGAACCTTAATTATGGAATTCAGGGATCGTGTTGAAACCCTAAAAGAGGGTGATATGCTTATTGTTCCAAGAGGAGTGGAGCACTTTCCCAGAACCGAAAATGGAGAAGAGGTTTGGGTTCTTTTATTTGAACCTGCTGCCACAAAGCACACGGGTGAAGTTGAGCATGAAAAAACAGTGCATGATCAAGAGTGGATTTAGCGGGATGTAAACCACCGGCATGCTCAATGGAAATCATTCTGGAGCCTGATGTACCGCCACTCGATTTCCTTCACAATCTTCAAAATGCCCACAAAAGCCAAATTCTCCAATACTAAACTTTGGGTTGATGATCTTACCACCAACAGCTTCCACTTTTGTCAGGACATCATCAATTTCGGGAACTGAGAAGTAGACCATTGTCCCATCATATGATGGAACATAACTTTCGTTTTGTATTAATGTTCCTGTAGCTCCAGGTCCTTCATGATCAAATGGAAACCAGCCCATTTTCGCATTCCCCATTTCATTTATGGAAATCTCGTAACCAAAGACTTTTTCATAGAATTGTTTGGCCCGATCAAGATCTGTAACCGGAATCTCAAACCAATTAACTGGATTGTTCATACCAAAAAATTAGAGACAATTTGGTAATAAAATATCACATGGTAGCCAAAACTCGACTGTTGGTAATCAAGACTCGACAGTTGATTTGTCAATCAAACGATTGTAGGAATAGGAAACAACTAGTAAAACCAATGCGATTATAGCCCCACCATGTTCGCCATCTCCCACAGACAGATGACCCTCAAGCGCCAGGAGGAAATCAATAAAGAACCCGAAATACGCCCACTCCTTTAATACTTTGGATCTGTTTGTTAATATGGCTGTAACGCCCAATAGCTTAAGGATGGCGAGTGGAATTATGATTCGAGTGTTATAGCCTAGCAGTACAAAAACCTTGGCTACTTCCGAGGTATTAAACAGGTACATACCTGCTGACATAACCATCATTAGGGACAGCAGAACTGTAGATACCCAATAAATGATTTTATTTCTCTTTTTCATATGAGGTTCAATTTAGTCGTAAAGTAGATAAAGTTTCCGTTTCTCCTTGAAAGCGTTAAGATCTGCTTGCCAGGTCAGTCTTATTTCTTCTTCGGTCAATCCTGATTCTATTTGTTTTTGTAGGATATCTGTACCAGCCAATCGTTTGAAATAAGCATTGAAAAAATCTTCGTTCTTTAGTGATTTGTACATCTCAAATAAATACGATAATGTGAACTCATACTTAATCTCATCACCTTCAAAGGAAATCCCGTAGCAGATTTCATTTTCTAACGGTGGCCATTTTGCCCCTTCCATTGAAACTGGTGTAAATGCGTATGACGTATCAGGGTAACTAGGGTGTCCGATTTGCTGATGCGGAAGATTGGTTCCTCTTCCAACAGAAACAATGGTTCCCTGGAACAGACATAAGCTTGGATAGAGCGCAATGCTTAAATCGTTTGGTAAATTAGGGGATGGTCGCACAGGAAGTGTGTATGGCTTCTGATGATCCCAATTTTGAACTTTTATAACAGTAAGATCACACTTAATTCCGTTTTCCATCCATTGTTCACCATTGATCATCTGGGCCAATTCACCAACCGTCATTCCGTGTACAATTGGTATCGGATTTAAACCGACAAATGAACGAAATGCAGTATCAAGCACGGGACCATCAACATAACTTCCATTTGGATTTGGGCGGTCCAGGACAATTACCGGAATCCCTTTTTCGGCAGATGCTTCCATCACATATTGCATCGTGCTTATGTACGTGTAAAACCTTGTGCCTACATCCTGAATGTCAAAGATCATCACATCTATTTCGTCCAGTTGTTCTGATGTAGGTTTTTTGTTTTTTCCATAAAGTGAGATCAATTCAAAATCAGCCTCGTTATCCTCCTGTTCGATTTCAACACCATCCGTAACTATTCCTTTGAATCCATGCTCGGGTGTATAAACTTTGATTATTTCTACAGATAGAGATTGTAGCGTATCTACTAAATGCGTTTCATTAATTATCGAACTGTGGTTGACAGTCAGCCCTACATTTTTTCCTTGAAGAAGTGGAAGATATTCATCCATCTGATAGGCCCCTGGAAGAACAACCTTTTCAGCTTGTTCCTCACTTTTAGCGCCGCAACCGAAAATCAAAACAAAAACGAAAAACCACAGATGCTTCATAATGTTCACAAGGTAAAACACTTAATATTGTAATTGAATGATCCGTCTGCTTAAAAACAACTTCTGAGTAAATAGAATGAACTTTTCATTTTTTGTTTCAAATAGAATAACCAAGGAAACTGCGGGATCATTTTCGACTATAATCAGCAAAATTGCTGTAATTAGTATTGCTTTGGGCCTTTCAGTTCTGATCCTTTCATTTATGATCCTTTACGGCTTCAAAGGTGAGATCAAGGATAAGATCTATAGTTTTAGCGGGCACCTGATCATTAACAAATACACACTTTCGACCTCATTTGAAGAAACTTCTATTGTTGTAGACGACTCATTGATGAAAATGCTTGAGGACTACCCGCTAACAAGTCGTGTTCAGCCCTTTGCGATGAAGGCAGGATTGTTAAAAACTGATGAAGAGGTTCAGGGAGTTTTGATCAAAGGAGTTGACAAATCTTTTGACACGACAAGTTTTTCCAAACATTTGATCAAGGGCCGATTCCCTGATTTTACCGATGAAAAATATTCAACTGAAGTTGCCTTGAGCAACAAGATTGCCACTTACCTAAGACTAGGTGTGGATGATGAAGTGCTTGTTTACTTTGTTCAAAATCCACCAAGATTTCGTCGTTTACAGGTTGTAGGAATTTATGAGACCGGCCTGGAGGAGTTCGATGAAAAAATGATCATTGGCGATTTGGACCTGGTACGTCGAATTAACAATTGGCCAGATTCTCTTGCTGGAGGGCTGGAGGTATTTATTTCTGATACAGATGAGCTGGAGAAAGCAGAGCAAGATCTTTTTAATTCTGTAGGAATTGATCTTTACGTAGACAAAGTATCCGATAGGTTCATTCAGATTTTTGACTGGCTTAACCTGCTCAACAGAAATGTGGTCATTTTGCTAACGATCATTTTATTCGTAAGTGGAACAAGTATTATCTCAATCATGCTCATTTTAATTATGGAGAGAACGCAAATGATTGGAACGCTGAAAGCACTGGGCTCTTCGAATCGTTTCATCAGAAATATTTTCTTATGGAATGGTGTTCAACTTCTTACGAAAGGACTTTTGCTTGGAAATGTAGTAGGAATTTCATTGGGAGCTATTCAGTACTTTCTTAAGATAATTCCGTTGGATGCCGCCAACTACTACATGAGTCATGTACCCATTCAATTTGACTTCCTAACTATTTTATGGTTGAACCTATCCGTACTTGCAATGATTGGCTTGACATTGTTTATTCCAGTTTCTATCATTTCCAAAGTACAGCCGATCGAATCGATCCGATTTGATTAAACAGGCTCGTACTTCCTGAAAAGACTTTTGACCTTCATTTCAATTACGCCGAATACGGCTTCTTTGAAAATTCCCTTCGACATTTTGGACGTTCCTTTTGTTCTGTCGGTGAAGATGATTGGGACTTCAACAACTTTAAATCCATGCTTCCAGGCATTGAACTTCATTTCTATTTGAAAAGCATAGCCAATGAAGTTGATCCTGTCCGGATTGATTGTTTCAAGTACTTTTCTGGAATAACATTTGAAGCCAGCGGTAGAATCTTTGTAAGGCATCCCTGTAACCAGTCTGACATAAATGCTGGCAAAATAGGACATTAATACCCTTCCGATTGGCCAATTAACCACATTAACCCCTTTAATGTACCTAGAGCCGATTGCAACATCATATCCATCCTGGCAATTTTTGAGCAATCGAACCAAATCCTCCGGATTATGTGAAAAGTCCGCATCCATTTCACAGATGTAGTCATAGCTATTTTCGAGGGCCCATTTGAACCCAGTAATATAAGCGGTGCCCAACCCTAGCTTTCCCTCACGTTCAATGAGGTACACACGATCCGGATTTTCTGAAATGATGTTTTTGACAATACTGGCGGTCCCATCAGGGGAGTTGTCGTCAACAATGAGCACGTCGAATTGAGGATCTAAACGAATTACTTCGCCGATGATCGCTTCAATATTTTCCTTTTCATTGAAGGTTGGTATTACGACAACATTTTTGCTCATTAGATAACCGTCTACTGTTGCTAACTTGCTTGCCTCAAAAATAGTTGCAAAAACTTATCTTGAGAATAGAACAATATTGGAATTGTCTTCCCCGATTGGATTAAATAAGGAAGAAATTGGAAGCTGCTCCTGAATTAACAGAATTTAAGAAAAATGGAAGTTAGATTGGACAGT
>JANQST010000424.1 GCA_028279155.1 Cyclobacteriaceae bacterium | reverse complement strand
TGATGACAATCCAAGAGTTCGGGAAATTGTGTACATCATGATTGCCCAGCGTGCCGCCAGGGGACTGGGCTCCCTTTATGCTCATGCCAATGAAATGACAATGGAAGAAGCAGGAGGTATCCATTCGGAGTATACACCTCGAGGTTGGATGAAAACAGAAAAGGAGTTACTCATCTTCGAGCAACACTTGTATTTACGTCAGCCTGGATACGGAACAAGTTATATCACTGGAAAATACCTCTTGGAAAATACAATGGCTGAGTTTGCTAAGGTGAAGGAGCAGAAAAATGAGCCATTTGTAATGAGAGATTTCTTTGACCAATTAAACGATATTGGAAGTGTTCCGGTAGTTCTGAGCCGGTGGGAAATGACAGGAAACGACACTCCAATCAGAAGAATTATTGGAAAGTGATTTACGTACTATGAAAAAGGTCGTTCTCTTATTTTCGCTACTTGCGCTCACTGATTCTTTTGGACAGACAGATAGCCTTAAGTATACTCTCAACCACAGGTTAAACTCTGACAAGATCGAAATCATCATTGATTTGAATGATGTTGAAGCACCTGCTAACACGGCTTCTTTGGTTATTCCTAGGAGTGGACCGGGAACGTATGACTTGACAAATTATATTGCATTTGTTGGAGATGTTAAAGGATATACTTCATCAGATAAAACCCTGAATGGACAGCTGTCAATTGGATCATATTTTACTTTTGGCAATGAGGAAGAACCACTAGATCGTATAAGCTATACGGTCGATCTTAAGAAAATGGAAACTGATCTGCTTGGTGGTTTTGCCAGTTCGAAACTTCGTCCCGATTACCTGGGCATCCTTGGATATTCTGTTTTTGGCTTCATTGAAGGCCATCAGGACAAACCTATCATTTTAGAAATCAATACAGAAGCTGACTGGCCAATTTTCAGCACAACAAGACCAAGTATTACAAGAAAAAACGGAAGTGATTCCTATCGAATCGATAATTTTTCAATTCTTGCTGATGCCCAGTTTTTGATTGGAAGCGGCGTACAGATTCATATGGTGGATGATACTGAAATACCACTTTTTGTTGCCACTTACACCGAGACAGCAATTGACATGAAAGAAATTGGAAGAAGAGGCAAACAATCGCTTGAAGGCCTAGCAAATTTCTTCGGATACGTTCCAATGCCACATTATACGATGTGCTATGAATTTCTTGAACCAATTTCCGATCGCCATGATTATGGTTTTTCAATGGAACATCTGAATAGTATGACCGCCAGCTTCAGCGTCGAACGAGCAATTACCGAATATGATCCGAAAGCAAGGATCGGGGGGATCATCCATCACATGGGGCACTCCTGGATTCCACTCAGGTCCTATGGCGTAGGTTACCGTCCCTTTGAATGGCAGACGGCTCCTCTTATAGAGACCATTTGGCTGAATGAAGGCTTTACCTGGTACGTTTCATTCTATTATGTCTTGAACAACAAGAACATTATCAACTTCTTCCAACAGAATATCGATAATGCTCCTGAATACATAAAAACAAAATCGCTTCGGGAGCTTTCGTTATTGGGATCCACTCAATATTCTCTGGATTTCAATATTGGAAGAAACCTATACTCTAGAGGCGCGCTTCTAGCATACGATCTGGATCAGCTAATCATAGAAAAAACCAATGGCAGTAAATCATTCAAAGATGCGATGCTTGGTCTCCTGAAATGGACAGAGGAAAACCAACGTGCTTTTGAATACGAAGAAATAGCCACTATTATTTCAGAAGCTGTCGGTGTCGACATTTCGGAAACATGGGCTCGTTGGCAAAATCCAATAAAGTGAACCAGCTAAAACTTCATTTCATTACCAACCAGTAGTCTCAAGCATTTTATGAAAAATCTCAGTGTTTTCGTAAATACCACCGAATTTATCAGCTCCTGGCCCGTAAGCGAAAACGGGAATAAGTGTTGTAGTATGACCACCAGTTGAAAACGTTCCGGTCACTTGGTTGTAATCACTCCATGCTCCGTCATCCATTGGTGTTGATGATAGCGAAAATCCACCAGTCTCATGATCGGCCGTGACAATGACTAGTGTATTTCCATCTTTTTCAGCGAAATCAAGGGCCAATCCTATAACCTTATCAAAATCAAGTAGTTCAGTTGTCAAGTATTCCGCATTGTTGGCATGCCCTCCCCAATCGATTTGGGATCCTTCAACCATCAAGAAAAAACCATCTTCATTTCTTGATAAATGATCAAGACCCAATCGTGTTGCATCAGAGAGATAGTCACCTCTTCCATCGATGATTCGCGGCATAGCGCCACCTGTGTCAAGATACATGTACTTGCATTCTGCACATATCTTATCAATGGTAGTCAAACTTGTTGTATCAAGAATGACTTCCCTGGCATCTAAGGTATCATAATAGTTAGCTCCGTCATCTCTGTTCTTAAAGTGTCTCAAACCAGCGCCTGCAGCATAGTCAACTTCAGAAGTTGCCAGTTGTTTTGCAATCTCCTCATACATACCTCTGGACTTAGCATGAGCATAAAAAGAGGCAGGTGTCGCATGTGTGATTGTTGAAGTAGCTACAACTCCTGTAGATAAATTCAATTTCTCCGCAATCTCAAGAATCGTTGGTATTGAAACAGTATCGCTATTGACACCAATCGCTCCGTTATAGCTCTTTTTCCCACTGGCAAATGCAGTAGCACCTGCTGCAGAATCTGTAATCTTGTGACTGGAAGCGGATGTATTGATTAGCCCAATATGCTTAAAACGGCTGAAGTTAGGAGTCGCATCACCATAGTAATAACTTGAAGAAACCTGTGAGAGTCCCATCCCATCGCCAATCAAAAGAATGATATTTTTTGGCTGTGCAGATTCTGGTGCTGAACATGAAATAGATATGAAAAGAAAGGCACATGCAAGCATGCACACTTTAATGCACTTGTTCATAATTGTTGTTTTTAACTTGGTTGTATGGTTAAGAAATGCGCTAAGTGAGTTTGTATGGTTCTAAACAAACATAATCAATTGCAATCAAAAACAGATACAATAGAATGTTAGCTAATGCAAGTATCATTGTGTCCAAGTGCTTCTTATTATACCTAATCAATTCATCAGATCAATAAGAATAGCCTTTATTGCTCTTCATGAAGTTTGTTTCATTTTCACTTTTGTTTGGTTTTCATTTTTAACTGTGGCTCAACCTCAATGGTTGAATTCGTCGTGAATCAGTTTTACTAGAGATGGAGATATATTCTTAGTCAACCTTGATGGTTCTGATCTCAAATGACTTTAGTTAAATAAGTCATCAACTAGACTCCTACAGCCTCCTTAGTTACAGGAAGTGTTACAATTACGGTAGTACCCTCTCCCTCCTCTGATTCATACCTGATTTTACCCTTGTGACCCTTGATAATATTGTAAGATATCGACATTCCTAGTCCAGTACCTTTTCCAGGATCCTTAGTTGTGAAAAATGGGTTGGTCACTTTTTCAAGGTTCTGCTTGCTGATACCAGAACCCGTATCAGATACCCTAACCTCAAGGTTAGTATCTAATAGTTTCGTTGAAATAGAAATGGTCCCTTTATCTTCAATGGATTGAACAGCATTCATCAATATATTCAAAAAGACTTGATGAAGTTCCCCCTCCTGACATACAAGCTCAAACTGTTCACTTGAATAATTCTTCTCCATTTTGATCTTCGATTTAATCTGATTTTCCAAGATCGCAATGCAATTATCAAGAATAAGGCTTATGTCACATTGCTCTTTCTGGTTCCCACTTTCTCTGCTGAATCGATTGATACTTAGGACAATTCCTGATACTCTTTTTATGCCCATATCGATGCTGTCCAGCAATGGTTTCATCTTCCCTTCATGCCCTTTTAAGTTCTTTTTCACATACTTATCTAAGGCTGATTTACCTCCATGAATGAAATTGAGCGGATTGTTAATCTCATGAGCAATTCCCGCAGTAAGTACTCCCACTGACGCCATTTTCTCAGACTGAACAAGTTGCGATTGCGCTTTCTGCAGTTCATTAAGCGCTGCTTCAAGTTGAATTCTCTGCTGGGTTAATTCCTCATTTTGTTGTTGGATCTCATCATTCTGTATTGACAGCCGCTCACTCGTCTTTTCGATTTCCTGGTTCTGAAGTGAAAGCGTCTTATTCGCTTTTTTACGTTGATTTGAAATTTTCACAACGATCAACACCAGGATAGATGTAACTATGAAGGCTACGATGAAAAAGTCTCGAACTGTCTTTTGCCACTTGGCTTCTGCCTCTTTTACGGCATCCTTTTGTTGCTGAATGAGTGCTGTCTTTTGTTTTTCCTTTTCGTACTCAAATGAGTTTCTCAGGTTTGCTACTGCTCCAATACTTTCTTCATTAAAAATACTATCACTCAAAGTTTTGAAAGCCTGATGACTTTGATAAGCTTTCTTATAGTTGCCAGTTGCCGCATATATTTTTGAAAGTTGCTGATAGATATCCCGCTGCTCGGGAAGAATATCCAAATCTTTAGCAATCATCAAACCAGAAAGAGCATAGTTAAGAGCATTTGCATATTCTCTTTTTCCGATATAAACATCACTAAGACAAGCATACGAATTGCATAGATTATGCTTAAAGCCATGTTCCTCGCTCAATTTTGCTGCGTCATTAAAATAGTCAAAGGCTGCATCAAGTTCTCCTTGCTTTTTCGAGAGAATACCCAATGTTATCATGGTGAATGAAATCCCCTTTTGATCCTGTCTTCCCTCCATAATCTTCATTGAACGCTCAAAACAATCCCGGGCTTCCTTGTATTTATTGAGCCTCGTGTATGCCTGGCCCATATCTCGTAAGGTGACTGATTCGATATCTTCCTTACCTAATTCCCAACTCATATTTAGTGAACGATGATAATAGTCGAGAGCCAGAGAATCTTCACCTAACAAGGCGTAACAATTACCAATATTATAGGTTGAAAATGAGATTCGGGTTTTATCCTCTATCTTCTCACCAATTGTTAATGCCCTTTGAATGTAATCAAGAGCTGCAGCATAATTACCTTGTCTTAGATGGGCCATTCCCGTTCCATTCAAACTAAATGATAATCCGCTTTGGTCTCCAATTTCTTTGAAAAGTCTCTCTGCTTTCTCAAAAAAGTTAAATGCCTCCAGGTAATCCGACCTCAGGTAGAAGCAATTCGCTAACCCATTAAAACTTGTTGCGAGTCCTTTTTCATAATTCAGTTTCTCAGCCAATTCCTTGGCTTGTGCAGCACAATCACAACTTCTGTCAAGATCAGATCTACGGGTACTATAAGCAAGTTCATTTAACAGGTCAACACGACTTTGATCCATTGAAATATGAGATTCAAGTGCAAGTTCAAGGCTATCAATTATTCGATTTTGTCCCTTAACCTTTGACACGGTTAGACCTGCTGCTAGTAATGCAACTACCAGAAATAGTTGTTGAGAATTTTTACTCAGTATTTGCATAAAACTGAGTCTGAAACAACAATAAACCTCTTCATCCTTGAAACAAATTATCCGGGCTCCATCAATGCTTCCTGAATGGCGTCCTCAATTCTTTGCATATCAAATGGTTTGCTAAACCATTGATGAATGACTCTTTCATCCAATGCTTCTTCGATTTCATCATTGCAAGCGTAGCCTGTCAAAATGAAATAAACAATATTGTCGTGTGTTTCTCGTGCCTTTCGGATGAATTCAACTCCATTCATTCCTGGCATTCGCATATCGCTTATCACAACAATGATTTTGTCACTGTGCTTTTCAAGTTCTACCAAGCCTTCTTCTCCGGAGGTCGCTGTGTAAACAGGATAGTTGGCTTCAAAATTGGTTTTAAACAAAAAGAGGTTTACCTCTTCATCATCTACATAGAGTATGGCAATTTCTTTCGTATCAATCACGGTCGGCTAATTAGGTTGTTAGGTTAACACAAGTCAGTTATTTGGTAAAAAACCAATAACTCAAAAAAATGTTTTACATATTCGAAAGATAGATTATTTTATTCGTGAAATATCAAAATAATAGATTATCAGACAGATTTTTACGATCAATTTGACGATTTATTGGACTAAAATGAAGAGAGTATTGGTGCTCGCATTTCACTACTTTTAGTGTACAAATTATTGATTAGTAGCCATCTAAAAATGTTCCCATGACATTAGAGATAAACAAACAAAGTGCAATTTCCTTTTACAAAATGGCTTATGAGGGAGATCCTAAGCAAGCTGTTGAATTATACATAGGAGATGAATACATCCAACACAACCCCGATGTAGCGAACGGAACCGATGGATTTATTGAATACTTTGAACGAATGGGTCGGGAATATCCTGAAAAATCCATTGAATTTGTTCGATGCATCGCTGAAGGGGATCTTGTAGCATTACATACGCATCAAACATGGCCTGGTAACGATGAATATGTCACCATGGATTTTTTCAGATTTGATGTTAATGGAAAGATTGTGGAGCATTGGGATTCCATTCAACAAATCCCCAAACAATCGGCGAACGGGAATTCGATGTATTAAAGGACAGAATCTTAGAAGTCCAAGGCCTCTTTTAATCTTGAATACCCAGACCGACTAACATTCAGTTGAGCTCCATCATGAAGGATGACGACATGAGAGTCTTTGCCCATCAGTTCCACTTTATCCACTTCCTTCAGTCTTACAATATACGACCGATGAATTCTAACAAAATCGTCGGGAGGAAGGTGGCTTTCGTAATATTTCATTGTGTTT
>JANQST010000412.1 GCA_028279155.1 Cyclobacteriaceae bacterium | reverse complement strand
AAAATGTCCTATGTTAAAAGTAATTCTGAGAATCATAATCAGCTTTGTAATTCTATTTGCCCTATACACTATCCACTTTGTTTGGACAGTGCAGGTTAAAAGTTTAGTTTCTACAAATACACATTTCATTTTGAGAGGAATCTCAATGCTAACATTTTCTATTGTAGGAGGTTATTTGACTGCCCTAATAGCAAAAAAAAACCATTGGAAAAATGTGCTGTGGGTTGCAGGACTCACCTTAATATACTTACTTTCTAATGTTTCGCGAATTCCAGAAGGTGAGACCTTTTTTTTCATAATTGCAATTGTACTGATGCTTGGTGGTATAGCAGTTGGCGCTAAGTTTTTTATGAAAAAATTGAAGACTTAAAGATGGCGATAAGATTATTTCTGCTCTTCTTCCCAGGCTTCACTGAGCTGGATGACATAAATACCAATGAAAGAATAAACTATCCGGAATTAGTACCAATAGAAGGAGGATATTTTTTAATGGGACAAGAAGGTGGAGAAGCCGATGAAGTACCAGTCCATAAAGTAAAACTTCAAGATTTTCATATAGGTAAGTATGAAGTAACCGTCCAGGAATATCGACTGTATTGCGAGTTGACAGGTGCTAAAATGCCTAAGGAACCTGAATGGGGGTGGATAGACGATCATCCAATCATGAACGTCACCTGGAACAATGCATTTGAGTATATCAATTGGTTGAATTTGAGCTTGAATGAAAATTACCGCTTGCCAACCGAGGCAGAGTTTGAATACGTGATTAGACAAGGAGGGGATAGTGCTGTTTATCCATGGGGTAAAAATATCCCTAATGAAAATATAGCTGATGAGTCAAAAGTTTCAACAGGTTGGAATAGAGGTATATGGAAAGGTTATAATGATGGATATCCATTCACTTCTCCAGTTGGAACATTTCCCTCAAATAAGCTAGGTGTCCATGATATAAATGGTAATGTTTGGGAATGGGTCAGCGACTGGTATTCGGAATACCTCAATAAAGACGTGGTGGACCCAAAAGGGCCTAAGGTAGGCACTCATAAGGTTGGAAGAGGAGCTAGTTACAATTCTGATCCATGGCATTGTCGTTCAGCTGGAAGGAATTGGATGGAGCCCGATGAAGTAATCTCTGCTGGGTTTAGACTAGCAAAACAAATCAAGTAGAAATATGAATTCAAGAATTCTTCCTTGGATAATCATCATTATCTGGTTCATAGAAATAATATACTCATTTGATTTTGGCAGGAATAGTAATATAAATACAGCTCAAGCCAAAAGCATATTTTTGATTGCCATCGCTTATGGCTCTTTGATACTATTGACAGTGTTGACTCTTTCTTTCTTTTTTAAGATTAGATTGAAATCATTCCTGATTGCAAAAGAAAGACCTGTAAGAACCCAAGCTGTTTTTGGGTTAGTATTTGGAACAGTTCTTTTCATGTTTTCAATATTTTTGATTGGTCCTGCAATTGACTACTTGATTCCGTCAACTAAGAATGAAATTGATCTTAGTAAATATTTCAACGAAATCAATTATTTACCAATTTGGTTATTTATAGCGATTTTCAAAGGAGGTGTGGTTGAAGAACTTTGGCGAGGTTTTAGCATTTCTCAGTTTAGTAAAGAATATGGTAAAACTGGATTGATAATGGCAATCATTCTGAGCTCAGCTGTTTTTGGAATAGGACATCTATATCAAGGTTATGATGCGGTAGTTGTAACCACTATTGAAGGTCTAGTTCTGGGAGCTATATTCATGCTGCGAAAATCACTCCTTGAGTTAATTCTTATTCATGCGACAAGAGATATCCTAAGTATTTTTCTTGGTTTTTACTTGTATGGATAGTATTTAAATTGAATGAGTAAGAGAAAAGATGGTAATACACTGGATGGATTTGTAAATGATATTAATTGTTTACAATGTAATAGATCAGAAAGTTTATAATTGATTTTTACTAGACCAATACTCTTATATAAGTATAATGATAATTGTTATCCTTTATGATCCAGGCAGGTTATTGAAAGCTTTGATCATCTTGTTTCTTATTTCTTCTTGTCAAGTAACAAATCAAAATAAGAACATCCCCATTGATGTTTTGTCAGAAACGGCCGCAGATTGGGAAGAAGGGGATTATAGGAACTACGGTTATGAGAGAGCTGAATTAACTCAGTTACATAAATTCATAGTTGATTCAAGCAATACGACTGGAATGATGGTGATAATTGATGGCAAAATGGTCTTGAAGTATGGAGATATAGAAGAGTTGAGTTTTTTAGCCTCTTGTAGAAAAAGTGTTTTGTCTATTCTATATGGTAAATATGTAGATAACGGCATAATTGATCTAAACAAATCGCTAAAAGATCTGGAGATTGATGATAATATGGGGTTGATGGAAATTGAAAAAACGGCTACAATTGAGCATTTACTAACGGCACGTTCTGGAGTATATCACCCCGCATCAAATAGTGGTGATAATACAGCTGATGCCCCACCTAGAGGCTCTCAAGTCCCTGGAGAATATTTTCTTTATAACAATTGGGACTTCAATGCGGCTGGTGCTGTATTTGAAAAAATTACTGGAAGAAGTATTTACAATGCCCTCAGAGATGATCTTGCTATCCCGTTAGGAATGCAAGACTTTGATATGAACACACAAAAGAAGACTGGTAATTCAGATATATCAAGGTTCCTAGCATATCACATGTGGTTATCCACCAGGGATCTAGCAAGAATAGGTCAATTGATGTTGAATAAAGGTAGATGGAATGGTAAACAGTTAATTTCCGAAAGTTGGATTTCCAGGATTAGTTCAACCGTAACTCCTCGGAACAAAATGAATCCAGATCATTTGAAGGAAGATGATTTTGGCTTTGGATACATGTGGTGGATTTGGGACGGAGATAATCATCTGAGTGAATATGAAGGATCCTACACTGCAAAAGGAGCGTTAGGACAATATCTTACGATTGTTCCCCAGCACAACATGGTTGTAGCTCATAAAACTAAGGAGGACTACAGGAGAAGTACAAGTTGGAACTCCTATAAAAGGATTTTAGATATGTTAGTGATTTTCAAAGGCAATTAATTACTCAATTAATGAGACAAGTTTCAATTACAATAACTTAAACTCATTCATGAAATACATTATACTATTATTAATCATAATATTATTCTCCTTCATACCTGGTTGTGATCAAGCCAGGAAGCCTATTGAAAAGGAGTGGTTAGGACGAATGATCGACTTCTATAGCATTGAAGAAGATACCAGAGTTTACTACATGTATGATTCAACAAATACAAAGGTTGGAAGCATGATTTATGGTGGTGTTTTTGAGGCAGGCAAATATATAGCTAGAGATACTTCTCAATTTGATAATGGATCAGTATATGAAACCGCTGAGTTCGTATTGGATACCACTGAATTTGTTATAAATGAATTAAAGATTGATATGATTACAAATCAGTTGACATTAGATATTGATCTTACCTTAAGAGAGGATTTATTAAGTGGTACATATTCTATTACAAGAGATTCTACAAGAACCTTTGTTATTGATACTACCTTTAATTTCACACTGTTTCGAAGTGAACTATACATGTTACTTCAAACCTTACGCCTCAATATGGGAGACACATTGGAATTCAAAGCCCTAGTTCCAACTTCAATGTCAATTTCCAATTCTATGATTTTCTATGAAAGAAGAGAAACTATAGTTACGCCTGTTGGTCGATTTGACTGTGATGTGATTTGGTTGAAATCTGATGGATTAATGCCTGAGAATATTATTTGGATAAGTAGAGAAACTCCAAGGAAGCTTATCAAGTTTTATGTTCCAGGACCTGAATTATCAATTGAATTGGTATCGATAAATAGTTCATAAAATTTCAAATTATCAAATTGGAATGTAATGGATCTTAAAATGAAATTTAGGTGCTATTAAGGTTGTAAAATGAGGATATGGCATGGCCTTGAAAGCACGATAGTGTTAGCCGCGATGTTCAGCCATAAATCTATAACTGTATTTGTTGAAGCATACAAATGGTGACCAGATGCATTGTTAAGAATTATAAGTGCTTTAACCAGGTAGTGTTACCTAAGGGGGATTGTTAAAAATGCTGAAGGTTGTGCTAATAGAAAAGAAACTTAGAGCCAGAGGTTTAGGTTAGTCCAGAATCTTTTCTATAGCCGCCTTCATTTTCACTACGCAAATCATTTTCTTGACATGCAATCTTCAAGTTCCAAGAATTAGAACTTGATTTCTATTATACTGTAAATGATATGAATAATATTTCAATTCATTATCGGAAGAACTTGACAGTTGAAGAAGTAATTCCAATTTATGAAAGTAATGGGTGGAGTTCAGCAAATAAGCCGGATTTATTAATTAAGGCCTTGAATAATTCACATTCTTTAGTATCAGCAAGAATTAACAATAGACTAGTTGGTTTGGGTAATGCAATTTCTGATGGGTTTTTAACAGTCTACTTTCCACACCTAATTGTTCATAAGAATGAAAAAAACAGTGGTATAGGAACAATCATTTTAAAAACATTACTGAAAGAGTATAATCATTTCCATATGATTGTTGTTTTAGCAGACTCTAATACTTCTGAATTTTACACAAAGATGGGTTTCAATAGAGCGGGCAGAACTGTTCCATTATGGATATATTCCGGAAACGAGCATTAACATTGATGAGAATTATTTCAATTAATTTATGTTATATAATGATCCAATATCATCGATTAGGTAATCGTAAGTGATAACATCAGATCATATTTAGTGATTTTTCCCTTTCCATACAATGCCATCTTTTATAACTATTTTTTTAAGCAATATATTTTTTGGATCTTCTATCGGATTTTTGTCAAAAAGGATCAGGTTTGCACTTTTATTGACCTCAATTGATCCATAAATTGAATCAAGTCCAATTGCTTCGGCACTGTTTAACGTTGCAATTCTTATAACGTCATTAATTGGAATCCCTGCTTCATTGAGGAGAAGAATTTCTGATAATACAGATTTACCAGGATCTGAAGTATCAGATCCAATACTTAAAGGAACACCTTCATCATACAGCCTCTTAATCAAACGAGTTAACGCCCTAAATCCATTTTCTGCATTTTTCCTTTTCAAAGGTGGCCAACTTTCAACTACCTTCCTTGAATTAGGGATTTTTGTATTTACAAATCCAAGCCCTAATGGGTTAGCGTGAATATGTAAAGTTGGCGTTAATGTGGACCCAGTAAGTTTGAAAAGGTTGATAATATCCACGAGAATACTATCTTCAATATCAATATGGTTGAAAATTTGATATTCTCGAAAAACCCAGTTGTTACTATCATCAGGTGGAAGACTTGAAATATCAACGCCAGATTTTTCATAAGTTCTTATTACATCTAAGAACAATGTTTTGGCATGTTCAAAGTTTCTTAGCCCAAAGCGATTGGCTTCAGAAATGGAGACGTTCACGTTTTCGATGTGACCGAAGATATTTACACCTAATGAATTGGAAGTATTTACTGCGACTCTTAGCTGATTTGCACCTATAAAAGAGTATAACTTAAGGTGTTTGAAGCCCATTTTAAATCGATCCTTTATTATCCTGACTATAGTAGCACTATCTTTGACGAAAGTATGATTATGGAACTTTGTGTCAACAGATACAAGGGCTCCGCCTGTTGGATAATAATCTGGAAAGCGATTGTCCCTTTTCATCCATGATTTCATCATTGATAGATGCTCTTCCCTACCTCCCGCGGACCTAACAGTCAAGACACCATATGGTATGTATTGATCAGCGAAGATTTTTCTCAGTTTTTTGAAATCTTTGCTATTCACTTCTTTTATAGAGTCACCAAAAACAAATTCCAAGTGGTTATGTACATCAATAAATCCAGGAGTTAAAAGGCGTTGGTCAGCGTTAATGACTTCATCATATTCAAGGTCTGAAGCTTCGAAATCTTTGATTTCGACGATCCTTCCCATATCTATCTTAATGGTCCTTCCACTTATTACTTCTCCAGTCTTAGTGTCGAAAAGCGAAGAATTGGCAATTACTAGCTGATGATTCTTGACATCAGAAGAGCAACTAATCACTAAGAATAGAAGAATTACTACTATTAAATATTCTAAAAACCTCACTTACTCCTAAAAATTGACTTGGTTAGAATTTTTATTAAAATAACTAAAATAGGAGATGACTCACTTAGCCAGTCGTTTTATGGAGTTGAATGGGGTTCATCTTTGAAAAATGAAACCATATAAGATGTCAAATTTCTGAATGTACAAGAGAAACTTGAGAGTTTTACTTTCATGAAATCACAGATTATTTCTATCGCAATCATATTAAATATATTATCGTGTTCAAGTGAGGGAGATGACAACATTGTTGAAGATGAGAACAAAATAGAAACAAAAATAAAAGTTGAGACTATTAAACTTAATGGGAGTGTCGTTAATGACGGGTTAGTAGTTTCGAATCAAGGTGATATTTTTGTTTCTGATAATGATAACCCTTCCTATAGTAGTGGAAATGTATTTGTCGTTAAAGAAGATAAAGTAGAGCTACTAACATCTGAAATCTCCGCTCCAATTGGACTTGCAATAGATCTCGATGGCAATTTGTTTATATCAGCGTTTCAAACAACACAAATATTCAAATTTTCAGACCAACTTGAAACTTACATTGAAGATGATCGACTTACAGGAGGTGGCGGTTTAACATTCGATAGCCATGGCAATCTTTATAATACTTTTTTTTCAAGTAGTGAAATTTTTATTAGCACAGGAAAGGATGAATTAGAATCGTGGTTTACCTCTACGTCATTCAATGGACCAATTGGAATTTGCACAGATCCATCTGACAATATATATGTAGCTAATTTTCAAGATGGTATAATTTTTAGAATTACTCAGGAAAGGGAAATGACCATAATTGCTGATACTCCGTTTCAAATTGGCCATATAGTATTCGATTCTGATAAGATCTATGCTACGGCTTTTAATAGCAATCAAATTATCCAAGTTGATTTGGATGGAAGTGTTAAAATATTGGCCGGAAGTGGAAGTCGGTCTTCAACAGACGGATATGGGATGAGCGCCTCATTCAATCGTCCAAATGGTATTGGGATTACTGAAGATGGACATACGCTATATGTAACGGAACAAGGTGGAGCATTAAGAAGAATAACATTGGATTAGAATATGATTCTCTCGCAAATACCAATCATGCTCTATGTATAAAGATTTAGTGACCTGTGTAAATAAGTGAGAGTGATTGGAAAATACTCAAAAGGTCAAATACATCCACCATGAATCTACTTAAGCCAATTAATTATGGAGCTGAATCGAAAATTAAAACTCATTCTAAAGAATTTGGTTGACCCAAAATTCTATAGGCAAGTTCTTTTTGAACTTGTCCAGTTCGTAAGAAATCCATCAATCTTGAAAAGATCAGAGGATGGAATATTTATTGAATACTTTCTTCCATTGTTTATCATAAAATTTCTTGCAGCTCTAATAGGGGCTATTTCATTCGCAGTTTTTGAACTCACCAATATAGTGCCAGAGCTGGAGAACAGTTTGAATGACACTAATAGTTGGCCTTTATGGGAAATTATTATGGTTACAGGTATCCTTGTCCCATTAGTCGAAGAAGGATCTTTTAGAGCGGGTTTAAGATTCAATAGATTGAACGCATCAATTATGTCCTTTTCCATTACCTATTTGTTAATAGGAATAATATTCTTTGATTCGGTAGGAATGCGTGAAAGTATAACATCTATAGAATTTGTACTAAGAGTTCTCAGTTCAATTATCGTAGGGTGTTTAGTTTATCTTTTACTTGCGCAAAGTACTTTAGTAGAATATATCAATGGATTCATTAGAAGTCGTTTTAACATAGTATTTTGGACATTAGTTATTTGGTTTGGGCTTATACATTTGGAGCGATATGAAAATTTCGATTGGTTCGTTCATGGAATATTTGTTCCATTAATAATATTACCTCAGATGATTGCAGCAATAGTGTATTCGTATACCAGACTAAAGTTTGGGTTAGTGGCCGCAATGGCACTTCATGGATTTAATAACACTTTCCCTTATATTCTTTTCACTTATGTAATTACAGGACAAATTGACTAAGTAATCCTAGAATATCAATGGTATCCAAATCGAATAATTGCTTTAGTAATAGATCTGAGTCTGGCTTTAATTTCAGTATCTCGTTCACTTTTTTTTCCAATCGTCTGGGTTGGTGGAAAAGAGTGGCTCAAAAATTTTGCTTACAAGATAGATCTAGAGTTATGGCCATTTTTTACGATTCTGTTTTCAATAATGATCTTAACAATAGCAATCAAATTATACAAGTTGATTTGGATGGAAATGTTAAAATATTGGCTGGAAATGGGAATCGGTCTTCAACAGACGGAAATGGAACGGACGCCTCATTCGATCGTCCAAATGGTATTGGCATTACCTAAGATGGACATATATTATATATAACGTAACAGGGTAAGGTATTGAGAAGAATAAACACTGGATTAACGGTGCAATTGTTACTTCAAAATAATCAATGTACCTATCTGGGTTTGTTGTACCGGATGAGTTGATAATAAGTAATTGGTATTTTGAAATTAATTAAGTAGAAGTCAATGAGTATGCTGAATAATTGTATTAGAACAAGTATTAGAAGTGTCCGAAAGGACATGAAGTTTTCTATTATAAACATATTTGAACTTTCTGTTGGTCTGGCATTTCTTTATTTTTTCATTAACCTAAAAATAGTGAGATGAGAGTAACACTATATTTTTTTTACAGCTTCCTACTGTTATTTTTTTCAATAAGTTGTACATCAACCAATGACCAGAAACAGGATGGGCAGATTTTGCTATCGGAAGAAGGAAAGACGGAATTAAGGGATAAGTTGGAAGAGTGGTTCGCAAATGAAGAACTGGTAGGTGGTGAGCTTCTCATCATTAGATCCGATGATACACTACTTCACCACACTGTGGGGTGGATGAACCGAGAGGAGAATATCCTATTCCGAAAAAATTCTATTTGCAGAATTCGATCAATGACAAAACCGATTGTTGGTACATGTATCTTGATGTTGGTCGAAGAGGGCAAACTAGCCATTGACGATCCGGTTTCAATCCATTTACCCAGTTTTGCGAATTCATTATCTGAAGAGATTACGATTCGACAGCTGCTAACCCATACGAGCGGGATCGAGGATCTCGGATATGAGGGATATGTGCAATCATCAAGCGACTTTGAAAACCTAGAGGCGTATGTAGGAGAAGTTGGCCAATTAGGCCCTGTTTACCCGCCGGGTACTAAGTACCGTTACAGTGATCCGGGCTCATCCACCTTGGCACACCTAGTAGCTAAAATAGCCAGGATGCCGGTAGAGGATTTTATCCAACAACGAATTATTGAGCCACTTGGTATGTCCCATACCCTATGTAATTTGCCGAATGACTATCCCGAACGTGATAGACTCAGTTGTACCTACAGGTTGAGAGATGGTGTTTTTCAAAGATACTGGTTGAACTCGCAACCGCAGACCCATCATTTTTTTCGTGGTAGTGGAGGTATGTATTCCACTATTTCGGATTATGGGAGGTTTATAACTATGTGGGCCAACGGTGGCCTATTTGAAGGCAAGCGATATTTAAAGAAAGAAACCATCCAAGAAGCTCTCCAGGGTTCGGCTATCAATGGTTCTTACGGTTTTCAATGGAGTCTTTATTCAACTAGTAATTATAACGAAACGAAGCAGACGGTATTCGGTCATAGTGGGTCCGATGGCACCTGGGTAATGGCAGATCCAAATAGAGGATTGTTCGTGTATTATTTTACCCAGTCACGAGGTGGACCCACGATTGTCAAGTTGAAAAAGTTACTTGGGAATTACTTTGATCTCGAATTATAGTTGATTTTTCAGATTGCCAGCTGCGGATTCACAATCTCTCATTATAGGCACACACAAATCCCAAACCTTAGGTGAGACTTCCCGCTCAACTCCGAAATTGGTGGTCGATTGATGTACACTTCTCTGAAATGAGTTAACAAATTGACGTTTAATTAGACTCAAGTTTGTCTTCAATTCTGATGTGGGAATAAGTTAGGCGGTACAGTTTCAGGGTACAGTTTATGTGTGTTTATGGCAGGTGGTATAGTGGAGAACAACGAATAGAGACTGATTTGGACGTTTTTCAACAGACTGTCACGCAGGAGATCGCGGGTTCGAGTCCCGTCCGGACCGCTCAAAAGGAATCGAAAGATTCCTTTTTTTGTTTCTAACTATCACTGCCAATACTACATGTTGGGTGCCAACGCAAAAACAGTATAGCATCAGCGACCAAAATAGAATTAAATAATCTCCTCATCTAACGGTATTGGATTTCTTTTTATATTACATTCCAAATAACGTTCACCATGTCATACCAACTGAAATTTACCATTTGCTTCTGGGATAGAAGCGAACCCCCCAATTGCTATCAGTCACTTGATTTAAGATCTGGTTAATTAATCCCAAAGACTGAATTGTAGTAGTCATTTGATTTTCTAAAATGAGACAGTGATTGTCATGATTTAATCTCTTTCTCTGCAAGAGTTACCTGTTGTTAATTCTATTTTTTTTATACGCTTTAAATATTTCGCAATGAAGAATCTATTCTTTTTAATTGTATCTGTTACGATACTTTTTTCATCCTGCCGTCATGATGATGGTATAGGAGACCAGCCAGTTGATGTTCGTTTTGATTTAGCAATCAAGGATATAAATGGTGGTCGGCTAGCCAATACGGAAGTTCCAGACAAGATCCTTGTTACCGTAGAGGACAATCTTGGTAACATAATACTTGACAACTCAATCATAGATCTGATCTCTTTTGGTGATGGCTATGCTAGTGATCCAGTAGAATTGCTTCCAGGAAACTATGTTGTAACTTCTTTCCTGGTTCTAAATAGTGATGATGTTGCTATTTGGGCAGCACCACTTGAAGGCTCGCCCAAAGCTCAACTTGTGGATGATCCTCTTCCCATTTCATTCAGTGTGATTCGAGATGAAGTGACAAATGTTGCTGTTGAGGTGTTACTTATTGACAATGCAAGTCCGGATGAATATGGGTATGCGAGTTTTGTTCCGATCTTTATTGAATCATTTAAATTTCAGTTGGTTGTCTTCGAAAAGGACACAGTAAACAACGTACTCCAAACTACTACTGCTAATTTGATCGTAAGATCAGGATTAGATACTATTCGGCAGGCTTCTCTTATTGCCGGAGTAAATCTAATTGAGGTTGTCGATGGATTTTCGACATATCAATTACTGCTAAGCAAGGATGGTTTTGAATCCTATGATAGTCTTTTCCTTGTTGCTGATTTAAAGAGCAATTTGAATACCTCCCTTGAGGTAATACTAGAACCTTCTGTAGTTGGCGGAGGCTCTGGTCCGGTTGGACCTGTCACAAGCGGAACATTTGTTGATAGTGGTCAAAACCTCGGTAATCTCAGAGGACGGGTAGTGGATTTCGGTGACCTGGATGGAGATGGAGATATAGATGCATTAGTTGTTAACATAGCTGGAACAGGGCGGGTATGGTTGAATGATGGTAACGGATTTTTTATGGACAATGGACAGGATGTAAGTGGAGCTTCTTCAGATGTGGACTTGGCAGATTTAGATGGAGATGGTGATTTGGATGTGTTTTTCGCCTTTTCCGTAGCAGGTGACAGAGTATGGTTCAACGATGGTAATGGACTTTTTAGCAATAGTGGTCAAAACCTTGGGAATGCCAATAGTCGCTCGACAGCAATTGGAGATTTGGACAACGATGGAGATTTGGATGCTTTTGTTGTGAACCTTAATTCCATCAACATCTGGTTCAATAATGGTAGCGGAATTTTTGACTCTGGTTTCAGTTTTGTTGCCGATGATGCAAGAGATGTCGAATTGGTTGATATCAATTCAGATGGTACCCTTGATGCGATTGTCGCAAATGTGGAAGTTGGTACCGTTGCCAATAAAATATGGTTAAACGACGGATCGGCTAATTTCTCAGATAGTGGCCTAAGTCCAGGAGTTGAAAGTAGTGTGGGTTTAGATGTGGCAGATTTTAATAATGACAGTTTACCTGACATTCTGTTTACTGCAACTGGTGTTACAACATCAGCATCTATTTCGCTAAACAACGGCGCGGGAAATTTTATTAGGAATGATCTAAGCCTATTTCCAGGAACACTCCAGGGGCCTGATGTTGGCGATTTGAATAATGATGGTAATGTAGATTTTGTTACGTATACAGGTGGAGATGGAGTAATCATCACCTTTAATGATGGATTAGGTGGATATACTAATTCCAATCAGCAATTAGGACCAACACGAGTGAGTGGTGTCCGGATTGTGGACGTCAACGATGACAACATCCCAGATCTATTTGTTCTTCGCAACGACGCAAGTAACCAGTTTGACACTGGTCACAAAGTCTATTTTGGTCAATAATAAAACGAATAATCATGAATAAACTATTAATAATCTTAGTAGCACTTGCTACCATATTTACAAGCTGTCATAAAGACGATGACGGAATGGATAACGAGCCAGTTGAAGTTCGATTTGACTTGGAAATTAAGAATGTTGACGGAGGGAGAATAGCTAATACAGAGACTCCAGACAAGATCTTGATTACAGTAGAAGATGATCTCGGTAACATAGTTCTTGATAACTCAGTCATAGACCTGATTTCATTTGGTGATGGCTATGCAAGTGACCCTGTTGAATTGCTTCCAGGGAATTATGTGATTACTTCCTTTTTGGTTCTGAATAGTGATAATATTGCCATTTGGGCTGCCCCGCTTGAAGGCTCTTCAAAAGCTCAGCTGGTAAATGATCCGCTTCCAATATCATTCAGTGTAGTTAGAGATGATGTAACTAACGTTCCTGTTGAGGTACTGCTAGTAGATGATACCAGTCCAAGTGAATTTGGTTATGCTAGTTTCATTCCGGTGTTTGTTCCAACGTTTAAGTTTGAGATGGTTGTCTTTGAAATGGATACTGTCAACAACGTATTACAAACAACAACAGCCTACTTGAGCGTAATTTCCAGTGCAGATACGTTACGACAGGACTCGTTGATTGCAGGGGTCAATCTTATTGAAGTAAACGATGACCTGTTGAATTATGTACTAAGCGTAACTAAAATTGGATTTATTCAATACAGAGATACACTCACTTTGACTGAGTTAAAGGTATTTGAGAAATCGCCGACCAGTCAACCTATTGAAGTGATTTTGATGCCTGAAAGTAGCAGTACTACAAGTGGAATATTTGTAAATAGTGGTCAGAGTCTAGGAAGCGGTACTGGAGGAGAGGTCGCGATAGGAGATCTTGATGGAGACGGCGATCTAGATGCATTTATTGGTGGTGGAAATGGAAGTACTGTCTGGTTCAATAATGGTTTGGGAATTTTTACCAATAGTGGCCAAAACCTACCGACTCAATCTGGTACAGGAACTGCATTAGCTGATTTGGATGGTGATAGTGATTTGGATGCTTTTGTTGTATCATCTAGTAGTGGAGCAGACAGAATATGGCTAAATGACGGTTCTGGAAACTTCACTGCAAATGGTCAAACATTGGGAGGTGGAACCACCTTGGATGTCACATTAGGAGATGCGGATAATGATGGTGATATAGATGCATTTATTTGTGTCGCAGGTACCTTGACAGGAAGGTTGATAACAAATGATGGTTCCGGTTTTTTTAGTAATCAACCATTTGTTGGAGATCAAAGTACAACGGCAGTAACTTTTTTTGATTTTGATGATGACTTAGACTTAGATGTTATAACAGCATCTCAAGGATCAAATTCGCCGAATCAAATCTGGTTAAATGACGGCCTTGGTGCATTCACTGAAAGTGGTATAGATCTTGGTCAGCTATCTGCTGAAGATCAAGCAGTTGCCGATTTCAATTCTGACGGTAGAATGGATGTTCTTTTTGTAAGCAGTTCTTCTGCTCTTCATTCAATTGCATTACAAATTAATAGTTCTACTTTTTCTGTAACTCCAATCAATGGAATTCCGGCAGCTTCAAGTGTTGCGGCAGGAGATTTTGACAATGATGGTGATATTGATGCGGTAATAACCTCGATTGGCAGTGATGACGTAATTCTAATGAATGATGGAATAGGAAATTTTACGATGTCTCAAACGCTTGTCGGAAGCAATAATAATTCTGATGTTGCGGTGGCAGATTTGAATGGAGATGCAATTCTGGACTTGTTTATAGTTAATAAAGCACCATCAAGTCATGAAGTTTATTTTGGACAGTAGTGTAAATAACCTGTTCTTTGATTTAAGAATCTACTGAAATAGGAATTGAATTAAAAAGGAATCGAAAGATCCCTTTTTAATTCATCGAATAGACTAAGCATCAAATAATAAGAGTTGAATCGTACAAATGGAGTCTTTATCGTAATTCTTTCGGCAGCTTGTGACGTAGGGGGTTGCTGTCGCTCTGATGTTTCCGTTCAAGTCCTTATGGACCTCAAAAACTAAAATCCCCAGTAAATCAAGTGTTTGCCGGGGATTTTTGTTATCGGTTGTAAGTTTCGTTGTCCTTTTCTGATTTATCTTGGGATAATCAGAAAGAAAACCCAATTGAAATTAGTTAACCTAACGCTCTGTAAGCTGCTCATTGTGATTGTATTCGTGTGGTTGAGCACCACTGGTT
>JANQST010000393.1 GCA_028279155.1 Cyclobacteriaceae bacterium | reverse complement strand
TGAATCCCATCTGGTTCACCTTCGCATGAACACAGAGTGATGAAATCAATCCAATATTCGGACCTTCTGGTGTCTCAATCGTGCACAAACGACCATAGTGTGTGTAATGAACGTCTCTTACCTCAAATCCTGCTCGCTCTCTTGAAAGCCCACCTGGCCCTAATGCTGACATTCTTCTCTTGTGGGTAACTTCCGCCAATGGGTTCGTTTGATCCATAAACTGCGAAAGTTGGTTGGTTCCAAAGAATGAATTGATAACAGAAGACAAGGTTCTTGCATTGATCAAATCAACTGGCTTGAAGTCTTCATTGTCTCGAACGTTCATTCTTTCCCTGATAGTTCTTGCCATTCTAGCCAAACCAACACCGAACTGTGAGTACAACTGCTCACCTACTGTTCTTACCCTTCTGTTACTCAAGTGGTCAATATCATCGACTACTGCCTTACTGTTGATTAGTCCAATCAAGTACTTAACAATAAGAATGATATCTTCAGTTGTTAAAACTCTTCGGTCCCAATCTGTATCGATGCCTAATTTCTTGTTGATTCTGTATCGTCCAACTTCTCCAAGATCGTATCTCTTATCCGAGAAGAATAAGCTTGTAATAATATCACGAGCTGTCTGCTCATCAGGAGCCTCTGTATTTCTCAACTGACGATAGATCTGCTCAACTGCTTCTTTCTCTGAGTTTGAATTGTCTTTTTGTAGTGTATTGTAAACGATTGAATACTCCGCAATATTCACATCCTTTCTATGAACAATAATTGACTTAGTTCCAGAATCAATGATTGTTTGGATGTCCTCGTCAGTAATGATACTGTCTCGCTCTAATACAACTTCGTTTCTATCGATAGATACAACTTCTCCAGTATCCTCATCCACAAAGTCCTCTGTCCAGGTTCTTAAAACCCTTGCAGCAAGTCGTCGATCGATTGCTTTCTTGAGGTCTTTTTCTGTCGCCTCTATTTCTTCTGAAAGTCCAAAAAGGTCCAAAATTTCCTTATCAGATCCGTATCCGATGGATCTAAGAAGTGTTGTGATAGGGAATTTTTTCTTTCTATCGATGTAAGCATACATTACGTTGTTTACATCGGTAGCAAATTCAATCCAAGATCCTTTGAAAGGGATAATTCTCGCACTGTAAAGTAACGTCCCGTTGGTGTGCTTGCTTTGCGCAAAGAATACTCCAGGTGATCTGTGAAGTTGAGAAACGATTACTCGTTCTGCTCCATTGATCACAAATGACCCTTTTTCGGTCATGTAAGGAATGTTTCCAAGGAAAACTTCTTGTTCAATTGTTTCAAATTCCTCGTTTTCCTCATCATTACATAGCAACCGAAGCTTTGCTTTAAGAGGAACCGAGTAGGTCAACCCTCTATCGATGCATTCCTGAATGCTGTATTTTGGAGGATCCACCGTGTAATCAATGAATTCAAGAACGAAATTTTCTCTTGAATCAGTGATAGGGAAATTCTCCATGAACACTTTGTACAAGCCTTCACCTTCTTTTCTTTCGGCTGGTGTGTCAAGTTGGAAAAAGTCAACAAATGATTTTAACTGTACATCCAGAAAATCCGGATAATCAATTACTGATTTTATGGAGGAGAAATTTATTCTCCCATTAGTGTTGTTAGCCAAAGCTTACAGAGTTTTTAGTTGAAAAATGAACAAGAACTTTTAGTATCCTTACAAGCAGCAAAAGACCTGATCCCGAATACCGATCGTAATCGGGACGCGGGACCAGGCCTAAGCCTTTTGTTTATGTGCTAATTACTTTAATTCTACTTCAGCACCAGCTTCTTCAAGCTGCTTTTTAAGACCTTCTGCTTCGTCCTTAGCAATACCTTCTTTCACTGGTTTTGGTGCACCATCAACAAGTTCTTTTGCTTCTTTAAGCCCAAGTCCTGTTAGTTCCTTCACCAATTTCACGATTGCCAATTTGGCTCCTCCAGGTGATTTCAAAATCACATCAAATGAATCTTTTTCGGCTCCACCGCCTCCGTCAGATCCATCAGTAGGAGCAGCAACTACGGCAGCAGCTGCAGCAGCAGGCTCAATGCCATACTCATCCTTAAGTATGTTAGCTAATTCGTTTACTTCCTTTACTGAAAGGTTTACTAATTGTTCTGCAAATTCTTTTAAATCCGCCATTTTTATAAAGTGTTAATTCAGTTAAAAAATCTTATCCCTCTCGTTCTGACAGGGTTTTAACAATACCAGCAAGTTTACTCTCACCACTTTGTAACAAGGTGAGTACATTCTTAGCAGGTGATTGCAATAGGGTAATAATCTCCCCAATAAGCTCTTGTTTCGACTTAAGCTTAGCAAGTGCATTGAGTTGATCTTCTCCAATAAATAAATCCGAGTCTATGGAAGCAGCCTTGAATTTGGGTCTTTCATGAGGATCTTCTTTTTTGAAGTCCTTAATAATCTTCGCAGGAGCGTTTGCATTCTCATTGACAAACATCAAACCTGAAGTTCCTTTTAAAACTTCATCAAGTTCTGTAAAGTCACCTTCAACATTTTCCAATGCTTTCTTGATAAGCGTGTTCTTTACAATCTTATATTCTACTCCTTTGGTGAAGCACATTTCTCTAAACTTATTGATCTCGGCTACTGTTAGCCCAGACGTATCAGCTATATAGAAATGGTCCGTATCCTTTAACTTCTCAGTTAAATCACCAATTAATTGCGCTTTGTCTTCTCGTGTCATAACTATTATATGTTCGCTATGCTACTCTTATCAACCGCTATCCCCGTACTCATTGTACTTGAAATCGTGATTGACTTAAAATACGTTCCTTTTGAAGAGTTTGGCTTGAGCTTAGAAATGGTTTGAATCATTTCTATCGCATTGTCCTTGATCTTATCAGCATCAAAGGACACCTTGCCAATGCTAGTGTGAATGATTCCAAATTTATCAACTTTGAAATCTATTTTTCCAGCTTTTACTTCCTTCACTGCCTGTCCTATATCCATTGTAACAGTTCCGGACTTTGGGTTAGGCATTAAGCCTCTTGGGCCTAAAACTCTTCCCAATTTTCCAACTTGAGCCATTACGGTTGGCATAGTAATAATCACGTCGATGTCTGTCCATCCACCTTCAATTTTCTTCACATAGTCATCAAGACCAACGTGATCCGCACCAGCATCTTTTGCTTCTTGCTCTTTATCAGGTGTACACAATACGAGAACTCGAACGTCTTTACCTACGCCATGAGGCAATGAAACCACACCTCTTACCATTTGATCTGCTTTCTTAGGATCGACACCCAAACGGATATCAAGATCTACTGATGCATCAAATTTGGTGAAGGTAATTTCTTTAAGAAGTTTACTCGCTTCCTCTATCGAATACTCCTTACCTACTTCCAGTAGCTCTTGAGCCTTCTTTTGATTTTTTGTTAGCTTTCCCATCTTCTTAAATTAGTTAGCGCCCTCCCATGGAGCAGTACCTTTCACTTTTATGCCCATGCTTCTAGCTGTACCTGCCACAACTTTCATAGCAGATTCAATTTTGAAGGCATTTAAGTCTGGCATTTTTGTTTCAGCAATGGTCTTTACCTGATCCCAGGTTACTGATCCCACTTTACTTCGATTTGGCTCTGAAGATCCCTTTTTGATCTTAGCTGCTTCCATTATAAGCGAAGCTGCCGGAGGGGTCTTAATAACAAAGTCAAATGATTTATCAGCATAGATCGTAACCAGTACTGGTAACAGTTGTCCCGGTTTCTCCTGCGTTCTCGCGTTAAATTGCTTACAGAAATCCATGATATTCAGACCTTTAGCTCCTAAAGCGGGTCCGACTGGCGGAGAAGGATTTGCTGCTCCTCCTCTTATCTGTAATTTTAAATAGCCTGAAATTTCTTTAGCCATTTTACCTCTTAATCTTCTTTTTCAACCTGTATGTAATTCAACTCTACAGGTGTATTTCTACCAAAAATCTTAACCGTAACATTAAGCTTCTTACGATCCTCAAAAACCTCCTCTACTGTACCCGTGAAGCCACTAAAGGGACCGTCCATTACTTTTACGCTTTCACCAACTATAAATGGTGTATCTAATTTTTCTTCGTACTCTTCAACTTCATCTACCTTACCCAGAATTCTATTTACTTCAGCTTGACGAAGGGGAAGCGGATCTTTCGTCGTGCTTGAACCTGTTGCACTCAAGAACCCAATCACATTTGGGATCAATTCCTTATTGGTAACCAGGTGCATTACCTCACCATTTGAGAAGTCCGCCTGAACAAGAACATATCCTGGAAAAAAGTTTCTTTCCCTTACACGCTTCTTGCCATTGCGCATCTCATAAACTTTTTCTGAAGGAATTAGGACTTGAGGAATGTAGTCAGTCAAATTCTGACGAACTACCTCATTTTCGATAGCCTCTTTCACTTTTCGTTCCTTGCCGCTAACGGCCCGTACCACATACCATTTATGATCCATCCTTCCGTTCTCCTTTGTTTAAAGATCCTCGTAAACAAACTCCATCAAATTCTCGAAAGCATAGTCAATCGCTCCGATCATAAGGGCAAAAATTAGTGAGGCTACAAGTACCAAAATCGCGCTATTTTGCAAGTCAGCGTACTTTGGCCATGAAACTTTGTGTAAAAGTTCCTGATATGATTCTTTAAAAAATACTGTGACCTTCGACATAATTTTTAACCTTCAAAACAAGCACGGGAGGAGGGACTCGAACCCCCAACCAACGGTTTTGGAGACCGCTACTCTACCAATTGAGCTACACCCGTAAAAACAAGCAGTCCCAAAAGGACTGCAAATTTAGAGTAATCAATTTGTATAAACAAATCCCGGCAGCACTTCGTGCACCGGGATAACTACTTATTAATCAAGAATTTCGGTAACCTGTCCAGAACCTACTGTTCTTCCACCTTCTCTGATCGCAAATCGCAATCCTTTTTCAAGTGCAACAGGGTTGATCAAGTTCACTTCGATCGTAACATTATCACCTGGCATAACCATTTCAATGTTCTCAGGAAGTTTGATCTCTCCAGTTACATCAGTAGTTCTCAAGTAGAATTGAGGACGGTACTTGTTAAAGAAAGGAGTATGACGTCCACCTTCTTCTTTTGAAAGAACGTACACTTCTGCTTTGAAGTGAGCGTGTGGAGTTACAGATCCTGGCTTACAGATAATCATTCCTCTTTTGATTTGGTCTTTTTCAATTCCTCTCAAAAGAAGTCCTACGTTATCACCAGCTTCTCCTCTGTCCAGAATCTTACGGAACATTTCAACTCCAGTAATTGTAGACTTAAGATCTTCTGCTCCCATTCCAATGATATCTACAGCATCTCCAGAGTTAATTACTCCTCTTTCGATTCTACCTGTAGCAACAGTTCCTCGACCAGTAATTGAGAATACATCCTCAACTGGCATTAAGAAATCTTTGTCGATTGCTCTTTCAGGAAGTGGAATGTACTCATCAACAGCTTTCATTAGCTCCTCAATTTTCTCAACCCACTGTCCTTCGCCATTCAATCCACCTAGCGCAGATCCTTGAATAACAGGAATGTCATCACCTGGGAAATCATAAGCTGAAAGAAGCTCTCTAATCTCCATTTCTACTAGCTCAAGAAGTTCAGGATCATCAACAAGATCAACTTTGTTCATGAACACTACCAGAGCTGGCACACCAACCTGACGAGATAGAAGGATGTGCTCTCTTGTTTGAGGCATAGGTCCGTCAGTTGCTGCAACAACGATGATAGCTCCATCCATTTGGGCTGCTCCTGTTACCATGTTCTTTACATAGTCAGCGTGACCTGGACAGTCAACGTGTGCATAGTGTCGGTTTTCAGTCTGATATTCAATGTGTGAAGTATTGATGGTAATACCTCTTTCTTTTTCTTCTGGTGCATTGTCAATAGCAGAAAAGTCTTTTTGTTCAGCAAGACCTTTTCCAGCAAGCACTGCAGAGATTGCAGCAGTTAAAGTTGTTTTACCATGGTCAACGTGTCCGATTGTACCAATATTTACGTGTGGTTTCGAACGATCAAAGGTTTCTTTAGCCATGTTTGATAATCCTCAATTTAATTTTTAAAAATTTATTACTCTATTTTATTATTTACTATTAAAGTGTAAAGTCAATTTCTTGTCTCTACAATGAGCCAATGAGGGGATTTGAACCCCTGACCTCTTCCTTACCAAGGAAACGCTCTACCCCTGAGCTA
>JANQST010000372.1 GCA_028279155.1 Cyclobacteriaceae bacterium | reverse complement strand
TATTGCCCATTTATATTCTTCCTGATTCTTAGGTAAAATATGTTGAACACCTTCTAATCCCTGGCCAATGCTTTTCGCTTTTGATTCGGGGATGGAAATTCTTTTAATTAGCCAATAGGAGAAAGCCGATGCAATTACAAGAACCGTGACCCAAACCGGCTGGGTGATGAATTGTAGACCAATGACGTCCAAAGAGTCTTGTTCCAAAATCATGGAGCCAATAACCAGAATCGTCATAATGATCAAGAGAATTATGGTTTCCTTGTAAACAAACGTGAGTTTACCCGGATCTTTTTCTAACATTTTGATTGTCTTCTTACCAGTGATCAACACATAGGCTGGAAATAGAAAACCACAAATGAATGCTACAAGTAAGGTTGTATCCAGGTTATTCATTGTTCCTGTTTATAAGCGATTGCCAGATTTTTTGCCCACTTGCCAACTCGTACTTGTTTTTGATCAATTTTTTTGGACTGCTTTCCTTTGTCTTTTCCCTGATGTGGAATTTCAGTGAATCCTGGACCTCTTCAACAGATAGCCCTCTTTCTTCAATGATCTTTTCAATTTGCTTTAATGCATCTTCTTCACTTTCAGCCACCGTAAGTACTATTTCCTGATCGTCACCTACTTCGTCTTTTAGCTTGAGGGAGATGGCTTTAAGATCGTCCGGAGATAATAGAAAGTGTTTCTTAAAAGCTCTGGAAAAGGTTTCGTAATCTTTATAACCAAGGAGTGCGGCCATTTCGTGGATCATGACCTTTCCTTCGCTCATTAACTCATAGGCCTTTGCCATTTTCATCTCTTCTATGAAAATGAAAGGCGTTCGATTCGTCTCTTTTTTGAAGGTCCGATGAAACTGCGATGGAGATAAGCAGGCAACCTTCGCTAACTCCTCAAGAGTCAATGACGAGTGCAGATTCGTCTCGATGTAATCCAATGTTTGAGCAATCCTTAGATCCATTGAGGTTCAAAGCTAAAGCACCGTACAAGATCAGTGTATGACGATTCTTGCTAATCTATTTCGATCGCTTGTGTTTTCTATTCAAATGATCTGTCAAGGTCTTTGATAAGATCTTCGACTTCTTTTTGCACACCTGCGTATGCTCTTCGATAAAAACGTCTTTCGTTCTTAATGAGGTCCAATTTGGTTTTGACATCTGAATTGTTGAGCCAGGAGGGGTTTTTGTACCTTGGTTGAATGCTTTCTGGATTGGTGATGTCATAACTCAGAAAATAGGAACCGACTATTTCCTGGAAATCATCATTGAATTGTCCTGCCAGATAATCTCGTTCCAGCTGAATCAATAATGTATAACTGAAATCATAGACTCGAAGTATTCTAATTCGAAGACTGTCATCAGTGATAAGATTCACGCCTTTTGCTTTTAACGTTTCGAAGGCGCTTGTCTGAGGCAAGAAAAGAAAATCCCGACAGGAATCGAAAAGGTATATTGGAATGCGGGAATCAAACTCATTCCCTGAAGCTATTTTTTGAAGACTGTCAATGGAACGAAGCGCGTTCTCATGACCACTTAGATTTGAATTAATGTCGATTAAATCCAACTCAAGATTTGATCGAATCTCTTTGAGAATGCTTCTTTCCGATGCTTTCAGTTTCCGATTTTCATTCCAGCTATTCAGCTGATAGGCAATCAAAATACCAATAGTTATAACACCAATTTCAATGATAATTTGGAGAAAATCTATTCGTCTTTTGTTATCTGACATGGTTTAAAAATAATGAAACGATGAAAAGTAGAACGAGTGGAGACGGAACCGACCTGACATAATTGACTATATTGCCAGAAGCAAAAATCAGCCTATATGCTCAACGATAAGAAGACCATCAATGCCTGGTGTATGTATGACTGGGCCAATTCTGTCTATTCGCTAACAATCACTTCAGCAATCTTCCCCATTTATTACCAGGCAGTTACTGTCAATGCAAATGGAGGTGACACCGTGGATTTTTTCGGAATCGAAGTAGTGAATTCGGTTCTTTATTCCTATGCCCTTTCTGCTTCTTTCTTGCTTGTAGCTATCGTTTTACCTATTCTTTCAGGAATCGCTGATTACGCTGGGAAGAAGAAGTTTTTCCTTAAGATTTTTATGTTCATCGGATCGTTTTCTTGTATTGGACTTTTCTTTTTTACCGGTGAAAATGTGGAGTGGGGAATCTTTTGCTCAGCCTTTGCGAGTGTAGGCTATTCAGGTAGCTTGGTATTTTACGATGCGTTTTTGAGTGAAATAGTCACTGAAGACAAACGAGACGTGGTGAGTGCCAGGGGCTACTCATATGGCTATATAGGAGGGGTTATTTTGTTGGTCATTAATCTGGTAGTCATCG
>JANQST010000364.1 GCA_028279155.1 Cyclobacteriaceae bacterium | reverse complement strand
CGGTACCCACCTTACTCCCGGTAAGTGTTCCGTCAGCTAGATCATCCAAATCCGCATCTTGCGCTTGCACATCAGTTCCAATAGTAAGCCCTAGATTGGCCCTGGCTCCGATTGCGGTGGTAGCGTCCGTACCTCCATGCTCAATATCCAAACTGTTGACTGTAATGCTATCTGCATCAATTCCACTTCCTATTTTTGAACCGGATAAAGAACCATCTGCCAGGTCATCCAAGTCTGCATCATAGGCCTGGACATCCACTCCAATAGCTACACCCAGATTAGTTCTGGCGTCAGACGCAGAGTTGGCTCCTGTGCCACCATTAGCAATTGCTACTGAACCGGCAATGATGGAGGCATCTACTTGATCAAGCAGACCTCCCGAAAGTGTTCCGGATGTGATGTTAGAAGCATTTACACTACTTAGACTATACATTCCTGAGGTGAGCTCTATTCGAGGCAAAATCTCTTCATTAGGCCCCGGATCAATGGTTATTTGCAAAAAATAGGGATTATCGAAAGAAAGTGTGCTTCCAAAATCCAATGGAACAGCTGTGATTTCTGAGGCACCGAGAATGGTGTTAAAGATACCTTTGTCTATATCTATTTCGTGGGTTTCAGGTCCCCACACAACCATTCCGGAACCCAATGCTTTTTCGGTGTACAATGTGAATGATACACTTAAGGGACTATCACTTTCAGTGGTAATTGGTTCTCCTGCGTCATTAGTTAGATATCCCTGAAAACTTAATGTTCGTGGCAATTGTGCGAGCAAAGGCATAGCTATCGCTAAGCCTAAAGCCAGGGTGAGGTATTTTTTCATGGTGGTTTACTTTAGACCAGTATTCTAGCAAATGTTAAGTTAACCTTTTTTCTAAAAAATTACAAAAACCTCAAATAGGGTCTATGTGAATTAATTCATCGATTTGGTTCTAAAATCAAAGAAAAATCTGATCTTAATCTGTGTTCTTCAGACTGTTTATAACGGTTTAGAGTGGAGATGAATCAGATGTTATGATATAACTAATTTTGCAAATCAAATTGAACCAGTTCCGTTGATTAACCCTGCAACCATAGAAGAAATTAAGAATCGCATCGACATTGTAGATGTTGTGGGTGATTTTGTTTCATTGAAGAGATCCGGTTCCAGTTTTAAGGCCCTGAGTCCATTCTCCAATGAGAAGACTCCTTCTTTCTATGTCGTTCCATCGAAAGGTATTTATAAAGACTTTAGCTCCGGCAAAGGCGGAGACGCGATTTCTTTCGTTATGGAGATTGATGGGCTCAGTTACATTGAAGCACTGAAATACCTTGCAGGTAAATACGGAATTGAAATTGTTGAAGAGGAGCAATCTGATGAGGCAATGGCTGCTCAGAATAGACGCGAGAGCCTCTACATTGTACTTAGCTATGCCAATCAATACTTTCAGGATGTGTTACACGACACTGACGAAGGGAAATCTATAGGACTGACATATTTTAAAGAACGTGGTTTTTCTGAAGAAACCATCAAGAAATTTGAGCTTGGCTATTCAAAAGAAATTTGGGATGGATTGTTGGATGATGCGGTAAAAAAGGGGTACAAAAAGGACATATTAGAAGAGGCTGGGTTAGTTATTACAAAAGAGGATCGAACCTATGATCGCTTCAGGAGTCGGGTAATTTTTCCTATCCACAACATCTCAGGCAAACCAATTGCATTTGGAGGACGAAAACTCACGAGCAATGACAAGCAGCCTAAGTATATAAACAGTCCTGAGACTGAGCTCTACATCAAGAGTCGCGTGCTTTACGGCCTTTACCAAGCCAAAACAGCCATTCGAAAAGAGGACTTCTGTATCCTGGTTGAAGGATATACAGATGTAATCTCTCTACATCAATCCGGAGTGGAAAATGTCGTATCCTCTTCCGGAACTGCACTTACGGATGATCAGGTCAAGCTTATCCGACGTTACACGGAAAATGTTACAGTCATATTTGACGGAGATCCCGCTGGAATAAAAGCGGCGCTCAGAGGAATTGACTTGCTTCTTGAAGGTGACCTAAATGTGAAAGCAGTTGCTTTACCTGAGGGAGAAGATCCTGACAGTTATTCCAAAAACCTCGGACCATCTGGTTTTAGAGACTTCATAACTGAAGAAGCGCAAGACATTATTCGTTTCAAGACAAAAGTTTTGCTTGATGAGACCGGAGATGATCCAGTTAAAAAAGCGGGAGTTATCAAGGAGATCGTTTCGAGTATTTCCAAAATCAATGACCCAGTCAAACGAACTGTTTACATCAAAGATTGTAGCAATTTGATGGGCATTTCAGAATCAGTTCTTGTGGCGGAGCAAAACAAGATTCTGATTGAGAAGCGAAAAGGTCAACAGTCGGAGCCTGAAGTTCCACTCCCGGAAGTTCCACCTGAGCAAGAGGAATTGC
>JANQST010000331.1 GCA_028279155.1 Cyclobacteriaceae bacterium | reverse complement strand
TCCATCACCAACTTTCACGAGTGTGGATGTGAAGGAGATTGATTCGGTTTTTCCTTTGATTGTAATATCACCTGTTACGTCATAAGTTCCGTAATCATTGGCTTTTACTTTGGTTGTTTTGAATTCTGCTGTTGGGAAGGTCTCTACTCCAAAGAAATCATCAGATTTAAGATGTCCTTCCAATTTTCCTTTCCACTCACCAGTAAGATCCGTATCCTCTAAAGTTGTCATATCAACAACGAATGATCCTCCCTTTAGATTTCCTTTGGAAATATCCAGCGATCCACTTGCCAACTGAAGTGTTCCGGTGTGCGTTTTTCCTACCACTTTAGACCCCGTCCATACAATGGTACTGGCCTTCGTGTTTACTTCGACATCTTTAGCTTCTCCGCTAATAAATGCTGCTAGAATGATAAATGCTTTAATCATGTTTTCAAATGTTTGTATTAAATGTATGTACCTACATCAATTTAGGTGTAAAGAAAACGTGAGTAGATGAAAATGGTTCACTTTTTTTCGAAAAATTTGTACAATGATTGAAATCGGGAAAACCTTAGTCTCGGATGATGTAGCTGATGAGGCCTTTGTGTGTGACCTCCAAAAGTGCAAAGGTGCTTGTTGTGTAGAAGGAGATCTTGGTGCTCCTCTTTCTACGGAAGAACTGCCAATGATCGAAAAAGTTGTTGAAACAGTGAAGCCTTATCTTGCTGAGGAGGCTATCTATGTGCTTGAAAAAGAAGGAGGCTATATTCTTGATGAAGATGGTGACTATTCAACCTCGACCATAGATAACAAGGAATGCGCATTCGCCTTTTATGATGAGAATCAAATCTTGAAATGCAGCATCGAACAAGCATACAAGGATGGAAAGACCGACTTCAAAAAACCGATCTCATGCCACTTATATCCAATCCGAATTTCCAAACTCCCCGAGTTTGAAGCCTTAAACTATGATCGCTGGAGTATTTGCGCTCCTGCATGCGATCTTGGCAAAGAGCTCAAAGTACCGGTCTATAAATTCCTTAAAGAAGCTTTAATTAGAAAGTTTGGCAAAAATTGGTATCAGGACCTTGAAACGAAGATTAAAGATCGCTCAGATCAAACGTCTCCATAAATGCTGTTGTGAACTTACCCGATTTGAAACCTTCATCATCCATTAGCTTCAAGTGGAATGGAATTGTGGTTTTGATCCCTTCAATGACAGTTTCACCAAGTGCTCTTTTCATTTTGATGATCGCCTCTTCCCTTGTTTGAGCAGTTACAATCAATTTTGCAATCATTGAATCATAGTATGGAGGAATGGTATATCCTGCATAAACATGGCTATCCACTCGAATACCATGACCACCTGGCAAGTGTAAGTTTGTGATCTTGCCCGGACTAGGCCTGAAATCATTGCTTGGGTCTTCCGCATTAATCCTACACTCAATTGAGCAAAGCTGCGGATAATAATTCCGACCTGAGATCAGTTCGCCAGCAGCAACCTTTATCTGTTCTTTGATTAAATCATAATCAGTAACTTCTTCAGTAATCGGGTGCTCCACCTGGATACGGGTATTCATTTCCATGAAATAGAAGTTTCCGTGTTTATCCACGAGAAATTCTACCGTTCCGGCACCTTCGTATTTTATAGCCTCAGCTCCTTTTATTGCAGCCTGACCCATTTTTTCTCTTAGTTCCTGGGTTACAATTGGAGATGGGGTCTCTTCAAGTAGTTTTTGGTGTCTTCGCTGAATGGAACAATCTCTTTCTGACAGATGGCAAGCTTTACCCTTATGGTCACCTACAATCTGAATTTCTACGTGACGTGGCTCTTCAACAAACTTCTCCATGTAGAGGCCGTCGTTACCGAACGCTGCACCCGACTCTTGCTTAGCACTGTCCCAGGCTTTTTGGAATTCCTTTTCGCTTTTTACAAGCCTCATTCCTTTACCACCACCTCCTGCAGTTGCCTTCAGCATGACAGGATAACCCATTTCTTTTGCTAGATCTTTTCCTTGCTTCACGGAATCAAGAAGACCATCTGATCCCGGGATTGTTGGTACACCAGCTTTTTTCATGGTTGCCTTGGCTGTAGCCTTGTCACCCATCGAGTCGATCATTTTTTCGCTGGCACCGATGAACTTGATGTTGTATTCCTCACAAACGCGTGAGAATTCAGCGTTTTCTGCTAAGAAACCATATCCCGGATGAATCGCATCCGCATTGGTGACTTCAGCTGCTGAAATGATGTTAGGAATATTTAGATATGAATCTTTTCCCTGAGGTGGTCCGATACAAACTGCTTCGTCTGCAAAACGAACATGAAGACTTTCGGCATCAGCAGTTGAATAAACCGCAACTGTTTTGATACCCATCTCTTTGCACGTTCGAATGATCCGTAGTGCAATTTCACCTCTGTTGGCAATTAATATCTTATTAAACATCTATGTGAGATTTAAGAAGGATCAACTAAGAAAAGAGGTTGATCGTATTCAACCGGCTGTGAATTATCGATAAGGACTTTCACGATTTTACCTGAAACTTCGGATTCGATTTCATTGAAAAGCTTCATGGCTTCAACAATACAAACAGTATCACCAGGCTTGATGGTACTTCCTACCTCGACAAATGCCGGAGAGTCTGGATTGGCTGATCTGTAGAATGTACCAATCATTGGTGACTTAATCTCGATAAGATTTGCATCAGATCCGCCACCACCATCTTCTGCTGGGCTTGCAGGCTGAGGAGCTGGAGCTGCTGCTGGTTGAGGTGCAGGAGCCGGAGCTGCTTGAACCACGGCTGGAGCTGCAGCTACCACCTGTTGTTCACCTGATCGCTTGATGCTTACTTTGAAATCTGCAGTTTCAATATTCACCTCTTCCAGACCTGAGTCTGAAAGAAAATTTATGAGTTCTTGAATTTCTTTGGCCTTCATAGGTTAGTTGTTGATAGAATTCTCTTGGTAACTAAGGTATTATAAAAAAGTTTATGGGTTGGATGAGTTTTGCAAAAAAAGCCTTCAATTATTTAACTCTTTCCATGTAAGATCCGTCCTCCGTATTGACCTTTATCAATTCATCTTGCTCGATGAATAGCGGAACCTGGATGGTAGCACCGGTCTCAATTTCGGCATTTTTAGTTGCGTTTGTTGAGGTGTTTCCCTTGACAGCAGGCTCAGAATATGTCACTTTAACAATCACATGTTGGGGCACTTCACAGCCTAACACTTTTTCTTCTTCCGCATGAAAAAGAACTTGCACTTCCTGACCATCCTTTAGGAATTTAGGTGCATTGATCATTGCTTCTTCAATGGAAATTTGCTCGTATGTATTGGCATCCATAAAATGATAGCCCATATCATCCTTATATAGGAATTGATAGGTTCGACGCTCTACTCTGGCAGTTGTTATTTTATGTCCGGCTGAAAAAGTGTTGTCTATAACTTTTCCGGTTTTTATGCTCTTCAATTTGGTTCTGACGAAAGCAGGACCTTTTCCGGGCTTTACA
>JANQST010000326.1 GCA_028279155.1 Cyclobacteriaceae bacterium | reverse complement strand
AAGCTCCTGCTCCCACGGATCCATGTCTTCCTGAAAAGCGTACCGCTTGTTTTTGCGGTAGTGATCCTTGTGAACATTCCTCGCCAACTGAAAAGCCCACACCTCAAAGTCCCCGGTTTCGGAATACGAATGCTTGTACTTCAGTATCCGCATGAAAACATTCTGAACCAGGTCTTCACTCGTCGCTCCATCCTTTGTCATCCCATAGAAGAATCCAAAAAAACGTCGACTGTATCGTTTGTAGAGAAGGTTCAGTTTTTCAACATCTCCTTCTTTTACTTTCAGCATCAATGCGTGATCTTCTAATAGGTTCATTCAGCGTATTCTGTCGGGGAAACTCACCCAAGTTCGGAAGGTTACATGGAGAATGAAAATTTTGTTTTGAGCAGGTCACCCTGAGGCTCTCGAAGGGTGGCGCGTTGTTTTTTGAAGAGAACGCCAACCACTCCGCCCCTTTTGCTATCCGCGCTATCGGCAGTATCTTTTTCTCCACCCACAAACGTCCCACTTTCCGCGAGTCATCCTGAACTTGTTTCAGGATCTTAAGTCCATTCGGCTTAAACTTCATAGAAGATGCTGAAACAAATTCAGCATGACCAATCCCACAAAAAAGGATACTCGCCTCTATCCCGTCTAGGTTGCAAAGGGATTTGCTTCGAAAATATTGTTGATGGAAACGTTTTGTGGAAAATAAGGTAAATTAGAAATAAATTTGAGTTGTATGAGTACTACCTCTGCCATCAAAAATGTTACCCAAAATTGCTCATGCCGGAATCAGTAATAAAATACAAGGTTTTCGTAGCTTCCCCCTCAGATGTTGCAGATGAAAGAGCTTCTATTGACGAAGTAATATCCGAGCTAAATCAAACATATGGCGTTAGCAAGAATATTGTATTGGAACTATTAAAATGGGAAACGCATTCAGCACCTGGGGTGAGTAAAAGTGACTCGCAGAGTATAATTAACTCCGATATCGGACAAGATTATGACCTCTTTATTGGTATTTTATGGACAAAATTTGGAACCCCTACAAAAAATGCAAATTCAGGAACTGAAGAGGAGTTCCAGATTGCATACGATAGATTTAAGGAATCTCCGGGATCTATTCAAATTCTCTTCTACTTTAAAACATCTCCTCCCAGTTCACTTTCAGATATTGACCACATTCAACTGGGAAAGATCCAAGAATTTAAGAGTTCCCTGGGAGAAAAAGCAACTCTGTATTGGGAATACAGCAGTATCGGGGAACTTCAGAAATTCTTAAGAATTCACATTCCAAAGAGGATAGATCAACTAATCAAAGAACAGAATATACCTGTTGCAAAAGACTCGCATTATGATGACACACAGACTAACACCACGGAAGAGCTCGGTATATTTGACTACCAAGAAATAATAGAGGAAAGTTTTGCGAATTCCACAAGAAGCGTGGAAAGGATTGCTGATTCAGTTACATGGATTGGAGAGGAGATCAATAAAAAGACAAAAGAGGCTAATCGACTTACAGGAAATCAGGATGTTGCCAAGAAGGTCTTAAGAGATTATTTTAAAAGAACTGCCAAAATTTTAAACGATTTCGCAGAAAGAATTAACCCAGACATTAATATTTTCATAACAAACTTCGAAGAAGGTGCAGACGCCATATCTAAAATAATAAATATTCGAAGAAACGATTTTGAAGAAGATGATCAAGATGATTTTGATCAAACCTTTCAAGCATTATTAATAATGGATGAAGGTATTTCATCTAGCCTAGATGGAGTACGTGACTTCCTTAACGCCGTTAGAGGATTACCAAGGATGGAAAAAGAAATGAATCGGGCAAGGAAGAATGTCGAATCAAAACTTGACCTTCTGATCAACAAAATGGAGATAAGTTTAGCTCTTTCGAAAGAGCTTCAAAAGGAACTGAAGTAACTACTTACTGGTCTTAGATTCTATCGAGACTATTTTCCGTGATAAATTTTCAATCAAACCCCTCACCAAAAAACTCCCCCATCGTCAAACCCAATGCCTTCACCACTTTCAGCAAGCTGCTGTATCTCAAATCCTCTCCTTTTTCATAGCGTCCATATTGTGCTCTTGGAATACCATGCTCATAGGCAAAGTTTTCGTAGTTTGAATAGCCTTTGGCAATTCTCAGCGATTTTATTCGCGCTGCTAATTTGGCAAGTTCTTCTTTGGTGAATTCGTCCTTTTGTGTAGGCATCCAACAAATTAAGCTGGGCTAAAACTTTTTTGTTACCATTAATATATTACTACTTATTAGTGGCTATATTGTCAACCATGTCCATCAAAAACCTAACAACCAATTCCAATGAAGTAATCGCGCTTGAAGACCTACTTGGGCAAATAGAAATCCCAAGACTCAAAAGAAATCTTAGAAAACTGCTGCTTCACTACCTCATGAATGAACATGAAAACCTAATGCCAAACTTTGAAGATTTCATTGAAGACCTCATGTTCTTTTTCGAATTCCTGGATGCACTGAATGGAGATGTGAATCCGAAAGGATATTATCGGGATTCCGAAGTTCACTAGGCTCAGCGGGTGCGGATGGGTCACCCTGAGGTTCTCGAAGGGTGAGGGCTTGCCTCACCCTTTACCATGGTACCGGAATTTTGTGCGATTTCGCATTTGTGATGTAGAAATCATCGCTCTATTCGGTTTCCCAGCGCATTGACTTTCAAAGTACTGTTAG
>JANQST010000324.1 GCA_028279155.1 Cyclobacteriaceae bacterium | reverse complement strand
AGTCCCAACAGGGCTTATTTCAATGGACTATGATTACCCTAAATTTTTTGGCATTGACTTGCTATCAGGACGGGAATTGAAAAGAGGTGATAGTCCCTGGACAAAAGGAGATGTTGTTATCAATGCGAAACTTGCCGAAACCTTAGGCTTTGATAATCCAGAAGATGCGTTAGGTGCTGAAATCGATGGATTTTATGGGCCCATATTGACAGTTAGGGGCGTCTTAGAAAACCACCATCACACCTCACTTCATAATGATTATGAACCGATAGCATATATCTTAAGTTCCTGGACTGAGTTTTACTTCATCAAGCTTCAACTCGATGAATCCTCAACTGATAAAAGATCAGATCAGCTGGCAGGCCTAGTAAAGACTGTAGAAAATGAATGGGCAAATGTCTTCACTGATTATCAAATGGATTACTTCTTCCTTGATAGGGCTTTTGATGCTCAGTACAAAGAAGATATCCGATTCGGTAAAATATTTAGTGGATTTTCAGCATTGACAATCTTAATTGCCTGTTTGGGTCTTTTCGGACTAACATCATTCACCATCCAGCAACGAACAAAAGAGATAGGCATTAGAAAAACACTAGGGGCTAGTGTCAATAATCTAATACTTCTGCTCTCCAGAGAATACCTGGTACTTGTTGGAACAGCTTGCATCGTAAGCCTTCCGTTTGCCTGGTGGCTCATGGGAAAATGGCTGGAGGACTATACTTTCAGAATTGATCTTGGATGGTGGTTCTTTGTGGTCCCAATAATTTTTGTACTATCGCTGGCACTTTTTAGTATAATTTCGAAGATACTGAGTACGGTAAAAGCCAATCCTGTTGAATCATTGAGATACGAATAAGAGTACTATGTTTAGAAATTTCTTTGTCACTGCTGTACGTAATTTCAGAAAGAATCTCTCTCATACCCTTTTGAATATTGCCGGACTAGGATTGGGTCTTGCCTGTTGTTTGGTTGTTTTCACCATTATCAATTTTGAGTACTCATTTGATAATTGGCATGAAAAGAAAGATCGTATCTACAGACTTACCAATATTTATCACGGAGATAACAGAACCAGTTATGGTGGAATTATAAATTATCCGACCGGAAAGGCTGTTAGAGACAATGTACCCGACCTTGAAAAGGTGGTAGAATTTCATGGTCCTCAGGATGAAAAACTTTCATTTACCGACAACAAAGGTGAATTCCAGGTATTTCGTGAAAGCGGAGTATTGATGACCAATCGTGATTTCTTTGATGTACTTGATTTCAAGCTACTTTCTGGTGACATTGAAGCAATCAGTGAACCGAATAAAATCTATCTCTCCCAAGAATTAGCTACTAAGTACTTTGGGGAAACTGATCCCATTGGGAAGATATTAAGGCTAAATGGTGAGACCAATCTGGACGTTGCTGGTGTAGTCGAGAACTCTCCTGATGATACAAATCTCCCCTACTCTTGTCTTGTTTCTATCGAGACGCTACGCCAGACAGAACCAACCATTTGGAACAATTGGGGGATGACCTGGGCGTATTCTGTTTATGTTTTAACAAAGCCCGGAGCTGATGTTATAGAACTCAACAACAAAATCGATGACGTCATTGACGGTTTTTCCAACCCTGATGACGAAGAAGAAAGAGCAAAGACAGAAGTGGCGCTGCAGCCATTATTAGACATTCATAATGATGAGCGATATGGTGATGGCTACAATTACGTAACACCAAGTTTGATGATCTGGGCATTTGTGTTCCTGGGTGGCTTGATCTTGGGAACAGCATGTTTGAATTTTATTAACCTTAGCACTGCTCAAGCCATTAGAAGGTCAAAAGAAGTGGGGATCAGAAAAACATTGGGTAGCTCTAAGAAACAGCTTGTTTCTCAATTCTTAACAGAAACATTCGTCATCGTTCTTTTTGCCATGGCCATTGCTATTAGTCTTGGACAGTTTCTACTTGAAAGATTCAACCAGATGTTGACCTCTATTGGATACAATCTTGAGTACACGGACAAGGTGATGTTTTTTGCACTCATTTTAGCAGTTGGAGTGACGATACTAGCTGGCTTTTATCCTTCCCTAATTCTTTCGGGATATAAACCAGTTGAAGCATTAAAAAACAAAGTCACCATTAAGCGTGGGAGTGGAAGCTTCAATCTACGAAGGTCATTGGTTGTAACACAATTCGCATTTACTACAATTATGCTCATTGGAACACTCATAATTGCTGCTCAGGTTAATTTCATGAAGAATAAGGATCTCGGTTTTGATCACACTAATGTGGTGAACATTGATACCCCGGATGAGTCAGACGAAGACCCCAATGCTTTACTTGATAAGCTAAGAAGTAAGAGTTATGTAAATGAAGCTACGTTGGCATTTACTTCACCACTTGCAGGGTCAAATTGGAACAATTCCTATCGAATCCAAGGTGAAGAATACATCGATGGCAACAATGCCAACATGAAATTTGTGGATGAAGAGTACATCGATTTTTACAAAATACCGCTCGTTTCTGGTGTCAATATCAAGGAGCAATACCTTAACGATTCTACCTTCAATGTGATGGTAACAGAACATTTGTTGACAACATTGGGTTGGAAAGAACCATCCGAAGCTATAGGAAGAACTTTAACATCTGGTGGTGGACGAAATCAATATAGAATTATTGGAGTAGTAGAAAATTTCAATGTATCCTCTGTACACAACCGTATACGACCCTCAATGCTTATGTATAGACCTGATATGATGAATCAAATTGCATTGCGACTCCCAAGTGACAACATCAGTGAATACATTGCAGATATTGAATCAACTTTTCGGGAATTTTACCCAAATGATCTTTTTGAATTTGAAATTCTCACTACCGAAATAAACAACCGCTATCTAATTGAAGATTTGCTCCATAATGTCATTCGTTTTGTATCGTTTTTAGCAGTCCTGTTGAGCGTAATGGGACTTTATGGCTTGATTTCATTCATGGCCAATAGAAATGCAAAAACGATTGGCATCCGAAAAGTGTTTGGTGCTACTACAATTAGTATTCTAAGCATTTTCACCAAAGAATACATCAAGCTAATGTTAGCTTCCTTCATATTTGCTGCCCCTGCTGCCTACTTCCTTATGGATATTTGGATTCAGGAATTCGCATTTAGAATTCCACTAAGCCTATCTTATTTCTTACTCGGCTTTTTAATCACACTAATCATCGCTCTGGTCACCGTCGGATATCGATCCTTTCAAGCAGCAAAAGCGAATCCAATACAAAGTTTAAGGTATGAATAAAGATAATTCCTAATCACTTGTATGTATTTAAGCCCCATCTTACGATGGGGCTTTTTCATCATTCGTCTTTCAGTGTTCTTGCCGGGTTGATCTTCGACAACTCAATGGATTTGAAACCCAAAAGAAAAGCAAGGATTAGAAAAGCCAATAGTCCTGCAATTGCAAATGGTAGAACACCCAAGGAAATTCTAAACGAGAAATCAGCCAACCATTGGTTCAATAAGTAATAGCTCAGCGAAGTAGCAATTACGAAAGCAATCACAACGATTTTTACAAAGTCGGCTGATACCATTAGCACTATTTGATGCATCCTTGCCCCCAAAACTTTTCGAATACTGATCTCTTTGGTCCGTTGAGTTAACATGAAAGAGACCAGACCTACTAAACCCAAAATGGTTATAAACAATGAGAGTATAGTGAAGTATCCCATACTTGTGCTCAGCTTCGATTCTTTTTGGTATTGTCTTTCAATATCTTCATCCAGGAACCTACTTGTAAATGGTATCCCTGGCACCAACTGATCCCATGATTTTTCCAGATCCCTGATAGTACTAAGAAGGTCATTTTCTGTAAGACGTAGAATGATGTTTCCAAAGTCGTTATCAGTGTAAAGAATAACAATTGGCTCTATCTCATGATGCAATGATTGAAAATTAAAGTCCTTAACAACCCCTACCACGCGACCAGGATTGGTTTCCTGTTTTCTCCATTCGAATTCATCAAAACGCTTCCCTATCGCATCTTCAGGAGTCCACCCCAAGGATCTAACAAGTGTTTCGTTCAGTATCATTGCGTTGATTGAATCTCCTCTAAACTTCCGGTCAAAATCCTCACCAGCAATTAGTTCGGCCTGGAACACATTAGCGAATTCTTCAAAGGTCCAAATGGTGTTAAACGATTGTCGTTCTTTGGGAAATCCTTCCGGATGATACGACCAGGTAGGGCTTGTTTTTCCTGGCAGACTCCCTGCAGTTGCAGTTGCTGAGATTACATTTGGGTTCTTCTTAAAAGCATTAAGTATGACATCATTAGCAATACTTCTTGGTGGTCTGTTGACCTCAACCAATTGGGTGGTATTCATCCCAATATCCTTGTTCTTAATAAAATCCAGCTGATCAGAAACTACGAGTGCACTAGTTATAAATGCCATGGCCGCAACGAATTGGGTAGTAACTAAAATCCGGCGAAAACTTAACCCCTTTCCCATTGATAGCAATTTTCCTTTAAGAATTGTCGAGGGTCTAAAAGAGGTGAGGAAAAATGCCGGGTAGGTTCCTGAAATAATTGTATTAACAACGCAGAAAAATACACTAATCAAACCTATCATTAATAGCTTAGATTGTTCTACAGGTATATAGACATTCATCAGCTGACCAAAAGGTTTCCAGATCAGAAATAGAACCAGGTAGGCAACGAAGACTGCTAGTAAATTCTGAACAAAAATTTCAAAATAAAATTGCTTTATCAGTTGTGATTTTCCAGCTCCTACCACTTTTTTTACTCCCACTTCCTTCGCACGAATAGTAGAACGTGCAGTTGTAAGATTGATGAAATTGATTCCTGCTATCAAAAGAATGAGGATTGAAACTGTCGCAAAAACAACTAGCATTGTTCCATTCCCATTGGCTTTAAATTCACGACCAATGTTTGATTGAAGATGGATATCTTCAACACGTTGAACAAAATGATAGAAATTGTCTTCTTCATCCACAAACCCTTTCGGATATCTACTGTCAACAAAAGAGGCTATATCATTTTCCAGTTGTTCGACAGCTCCATCACTTTTTAATTGCGCATAAGTCCATACCAATGCACTGGACCAGTCATTGTCAAAACCATCCCATTGTTTCCATCTTATATCCATCATAAATGAGATTGGCGATAACACATCAAAC
>JANQST010000306.1 GCA_028279155.1 Cyclobacteriaceae bacterium | reverse complement strand
CGTTGATGTTCCTGTAAGTGTAAGATCAGTGTTATCCTCTACAGCATTTAAAAAACCATCACTGATCGTCGCGTTGGCATCTATGGCAAAGGCAGATGGCGCTGTAATGTCATAATCAAAATTTCCAGAATTAGCAGTTGTAGCAGAATTACCTACTGCATCATCTACATCCGCATCTATCGAGTAAGTCACTCCATCTGATAGCGCCTGCAAAGCTGCAGCAGGTATCACAACAGTCCAAGCTCCAGCAGTCACGTCACTACCGCCAGCATCACTTGACAAATATGTCAAACTATTAAGTGTCAATGTTACAACCTGACCATCTTCAGCATTGGAAGTACCTGTCACTGTCAGGTCTGTATTGTCTTCTACCGCATTAAGGTATCCATCACTGATTGTTGCATTTGCGTCAATAGCAATGGTAGGATCTACTCTGTCAACCGTATACACCTCTCCTGATGTAAAATCTGCGGAAACAGGGTTTGCAGTATCATCTGTAGCATTATCAAGATTAGTGGTTGAAAAATCCAGCCGAATCGTTCCATCTCCTGCTACTGTGTTAACCGTCACGGTAAATACTTGACCTGTCGCAGAAGAAACTGCAGAAACCGCTCCACTTGCAGTTCCTGTAGTGAACAGGACAAAATCTCCTGTTTCAACATCATTGACATTTTCACTGAAAGTTACAGTGTAGTCAATACTAGCTGCGTTTGTCGGATCACTATCAGTTCTAACAATCGAAGTGACAGTTGGAGCCACATCTGCAGTCACATTAAAAGCTGAACTTTGAGGAGCAGCAGTCAAATCTCCTGAAGTGGTATTTAAATTGATCGGACCCTCTACCGATGTATGAACGATAGCACTTACTGTTCCAACCCCCATCACCCAATCAGAAGCATTTGCAACGCTCGGTGACCCTGATAGAGATGCACCAGTTGAGGTAATTCCAACCGGTGAAGATTCAGCTACATTGTCATAACCCAAATCTCTCAGACCATTCACGTCAACCGCTTCCAGCGTAACCGCTGGAACCATCGTGGAATTAAGATTAACATCAGTTGGCTGCTGAAGAAAGGAATAGTCGGTTGCTACTACCCCGATCACATTCGGAGTGCTTGTATCACTTCCGGGAGTGGCATTAAAACTATTTTGAACAATTGTAAAACCGCTGGAAGAAACCGATAGCGTTAGTGCCACTCCGTCTAGTTGACTGGCAATATTTGCCGGGATACTGGTGCTTAAATAAATCTCCACAACGTAGATCTTTGTCTCGCCTATACCTGTATCGTCTACTTCACCGAGTTGGTCATCTGTATTGTCAATTCCGGTAAATTGAATTTGTGAGGATGTAATCGTTACCCCACCTCCATGTGTGACCGCACCGTCATTGTTAGGCGAACTACTTGGGCTTCTTAGTGTGGCTCCCGCTATAACTTGCGACCAGTCAATCCCAACGTCCGCCAAGTCGATATTTAGCTGGGTGAACTCAAAATCTTGCTGCGGATTATCAAGTGTCGTAAGAGTAAAGTCAAAGGCATAGTATTGCGACCCAACATTTGTTTCAAGCGAAGACAACGTTCCTGTCTCTGAATTTGGTCCAGCTCCAATTGTTGTAGTACCCTGGGCATTTGCAAACAATAGTGCCGCTATCAAGGTCGATGTTAACAAAGACCTAAGCCCAAAGAACTTCAGTGATTTACAAATTGCAAAGGCAAGTGATGACAGGCTATATTTCTTCATGGTTGAAATTTTAAAAGCAAGTAATATTTATTAGCGGTAGCTAGGGTAAAAACTGGTCTCATTTCACCCTAAATTTAATCAGATTGTGAAGTTCTGGAAAGGAAATCGCATATCAAAATATAATATGATTTTTTCGATAAATTATTAGATTATTTATATAAATCAAGTAATTATTGAACTTATCCTAGAAGAATTCCAAGAAAGAATTGTACTGCCAAATTCAATGAATAATAAAGGAAATCTTACAGGTCGAGTTCGCCTGTATCATTGAGCTTAATAAGGGAAATCATCTTCACTCCACCACCAAAATCAATGGTGGCCAAAACAACGATTTTACCATCAGGAAGTACCACAGCATCCACTGCGCTATCGTTACCGTCACCTAACCCATAGTTGTTCTCAAAGCCTTCAACCTTTTCACCAATCTGATTAATTCGTAAGAACATGGCTTCAGCACCCCTACTCTGGTCATCGGTCCTGAATGTTGGATATTGTCCAACTATAATGAAGTCATTGGAGCGACTAGCCGTTACTCCAAAAGCCTGTGTTTGAAGCGCCACATTGCTTAGGACAAACTCACTACCAAGCGTATCCTTACGGGCGGATAGTCCATTTTCATCGATATCCATGAAAAATGAATAGGTAAGTTCATTAACCGTAGAGGTTCCAACAGCCATGTAACCGCCAGGTTTCTCAACTACATCAGTGAGCACATCGTCAAATAACAGTGCACCAGCATCAGGAATTCCTAACGAATTCGAACTGACTATATTTCCATTTGTATTTAGTTCGATAAACGTTACGTTAGTTCCACCCTCGCCGTTGTTTCCAAAATCATCCGAGTATCCAAACAATGCAATGTTTCCATTATCTTTTTCAAACCCTCGTATGAATACATCATCAAGTCCACCTCCTTTGAGACCATAGGTCTCTTCCCAAATGAGTGAAAAAGGTTGTAGTGTAAATCTTCGTGCAAAAAAATCAAGGTCAGTGCTGCTCTCTTGTGCTCCAACCAATAAAATGGATCCGTCGCTCAACCTTAGAATATCATTCCCTATAAAGTCTGACTCATCATTTTGACCAATTTCAGGCCTAAAATTAGTTCTTACCAGAACGGTATCAGCAAGCCGGTTAAGGTCCCTATCCAAAAATGCAAAGGACATGACCGACAAATCCACAACATCCACTGGTGGTATGGTAAATGTCGATGTACCGATGACGGCATATCCATTTGGCAGTGTAGTAATCCTGGCTGGCACATCATCCGCCTGTAGCGTATCAGGCACACCATCTCCTGTTATATCAATTCGCCCTAATGGACGGTTATAACCAAAGGTAGTACTATTCACGAGGTTACCAGAAGCATCGGTAATGGCAACAAAGTACTCCTTAGACTCCCCTTCAAGTTGTTGCGAGCCAAGAATTGCAAAACCTTCAATATCAGAACTATCTGCATTCCAAATTGGCTCAAGGTCCTTGGCCTCCTGATCCGCCAATACTCCAAAGTATTTTATGAACCCATCTTCCGGAATAGGAGCATTATCATCTTCAATTTGACATGAAGCCAGGAAAGCAGCAAGAAAAATGTAAAACAGTTTTTTCATATGATTAACGGTACTGTTTTCGTTTGGTAGGATTGTAAACTGAATAGGTATAGCCAACGGTAAATGAAATAGTATTCAATGCCAAATCATCTTCTACATGACCGATATCCAATAGAACGTCTTTATTTGCAAATCTATTTGCAGGATCAATGTAATTGAAAAGAGAATTATCATACCTTAATTCAAAGGTTAGAAAATCTACTTGTTCCCTGCCCATTCTAAACTTCACCCCAATACCGCCAAAAATCGATCCATTGGTGATAGCAACCTGATCCACTCCGCTTGATCCAACCCCCAGGAGTTTGGCATTATCATCAGGAAGGGTAAAAGCTGTTCCCCCAGTTCTATCCGTGTTTACATATTTTGCTGAGACAACATAATCAAATGAACCCCCGGCAAATGCATACCACATCTTCTTAAGTCGTATCCCCTCTTCATTCTTTTTGTCATAATTCAAATTGTACCTAACCAATAAAGGAACCCGAAGCATTTGGCTTTGATTCTTTACTTTGTATATCAAGTCTCCTGCTAATGCAGGATCCTGCTGTAGTAGGTCTCCCTCAACCTCATAGTTGGCAATTCGATATTGCAAACCAAGCCCGACTTCAATCCCATTCTTAATATGACGCTCAACCAAGGCTTCAGCATTAAACCCAATACCTAAGCCCGTACTGTTACCTTTCTGATTGTAGAGTTTTTCTCCTTCCTGGAAAGTGGTGAATTCCTGTAGCACAACCGGCAATGACTTGTTTGCTCCAATTCGAATTCCTATCCTGAAAATTGGCTCGGTTTTAAATTGGCTATACAAATGATGAAGTTCTGATGGATCATTTTTAGCCAATTGATGTTCTTTGTCTTCTCGCAAAAGATCCACCAAGGATTTTTCCGCCTCTGAGGGATTATCTGTAAAGATGAATGCTTTGGTTAATAGTTTTTCAGCTCGAATCTTTTCATCAACCGTGAACGACTGAAAACAGTCCTTTGCATTATTATCATTTTTATCCAATAAACGCAGAACATCCTGAAGTCGCCCTTGATCAAAAGCTTCTTCAGCATCCGCCAAACGCTTAGTACACTGTGCAGTCTGACCATAAGTCAAAACGCAGGAGCACAGAAACGCTAAACCTATTAATGTTAACCTCATTAATTTGCTTTTCTTAAATTCTTATTACTCTATTCGTTTATCCATGCCCTCACAAGTTTCTACATAAGGCAATTCATCGGTTTCGCCAACATATTGTAGCCATTCGCTCTCAGACATATTTCCAGCAGTAATGTGCTCACATATTTCTTCGGCCATCGCATGTGGTGTGGTTGGATACCTTCGAATATTGCCGTCGCCAGCTGCTGTCAAGAAAAACTGCCCATCAGGACTAAAACTTGAATCATAAACCCATCCTGCCTGGTCTTCACCAGGGTAGTCATTCAACACTGTAGGTAATTCGTATATGTTTCTGATGTCCCACATTCTTGCTTGTTTGTTGGTCGATGTTGCCAACATCAACCTGTTATTGGGACTAAATTCAATGTCAGTAACCGGTGATCTAAATCCAGTAAGGTTAGGGCCCACTTGATCAGATGCAAGTATTGAGTAAAGTATAACTACTCCGTCTTCATCTCCAATTGAAAGGAAAACTCCATTGTTGCTAAACCTCACAGAGGTAACACGAGCCTGGGACTTTCTGTTTATCGTGGAAGGTTCCAATGACATATTTCTTAAATCCCACTTGTAAACGTTCCCGTCTTCGGATCCTGCAACTAGCATATTTGCATCTGGTGATATATCAATTGT
>JANQST010000304.1 GCA_028279155.1 Cyclobacteriaceae bacterium | reverse complement strand
TACCATCAATGATCATTATGAAAGGGTATCCATGCATGGATTGCGAAAAGAGCTGCTTGACTTACAAACAGAATCTGTGGGCATTCCATCAAAAAAAGTTCTACTTCCTGAACAACCGACCATGAAGGAGTACGAGGAGTTAATGGTTAATGAAATTATTAAACTAAAATCCAATGGATACACACACGCTGGATTCGGAGATATTTTTCTCGAAGACCTTAAAAAGTACCGAGAAACTCAATTTCGAAAAATGGGAGTCCATTTGGTATTTCCGATTTGGAAAAAGGATACCAAAATGCTCATTGAGTCATTCATATCGCTTGGATTCAAAGCGGTGGTTGTTGCAGCCAAAGCTCAATATTTTGATGAATCATTTGTCGGCAGAACAATAGATCAATCTTTCTTGAACGATCTTCCAGAAGGTGTAGACCCTTGCGGGGAGAATGGTGAGTTTCATACTTTTTGTTTTGATGGTCCCATATTCAAACATCCTATTTCATTTGAAGTTGGAGAAAAGATCTATAGGGAATATAAATCGCCTGACAAGGATGAGACAAATACATCCAATATGGGATTTTGGTTTTGTGATCTCCTTCCAAAATAAATCACTTGATTTATCTTATGGTCTGATACGAACTTATGCTTGTTGCATCTGAAATATATAGGGTCCTTCAAGACAAACTTCACGAACTTGACAAAGAACGTATTAAGTTCTACAACAAAGTTGAGCCTTTCAGGTATGCCTTCTGGACCATCCTGGTTTTAGGAGCTACCTTTCTTATCATACGTCTAAATGTTTCAAGCTTTAATGGCAAATACATCAGCGACGAAAACATGGGTTTTGTGATCGTAGGTTATGTAATTCTTGTTATAGTGACTTTAATAATATTCCTTATCGTCAATCATAAGAGAAAGCAACAATTTAAGCGGCTATTTACATCACAAATCGCGCCTTACATCATTCGTGGACTGGATCCATCATTCAAGTATGATTACGAAGGACAAATACCAAGAATGGAAGTTATAAGCAGTTTACTCTTCCCTCCCTTCAGCACGTATGAATGTCAGGATTTAGTAAAAGGAGTAATAAATGATGTTCCAATCAAGTTCGGAGAAATCAAGCTTCAAAAAGTAGTGGTACAAAAAGACTCAACGAAGCATATTCCAATCTTCTCTGGGATCTTTTATCGCGCAGACCTCCATACAAAATTTCCAACCAACATTTGGCTGATCACAAAAGGAAACACACAATCCGTCAAAGAAGAAGGTAAAACCAGGATAGCGTTCAACGACCAATCCATGAAAGATTATCGAATTTATACAGATGATGAGCAAACTGCCCGCCAGGTTCTTCAACCCTTTATCTTAGAAAAGATTGCAAAGCTCAATAACAAACTGAAAGGGAAAAGAATTATCCGTCGACCACTCTCCTTTCACTTTGAAGATCAATGGGTTCAAGTTGCTATTCCAACCAGAAAGAAGTTTATGGAACCTAAATTATCGAGAACAATCGATCATATTTCATTCATTGAAGAACAAACCATATTATTGAATGCAATAAGTACATTAATGGAAGACCTTACATTAAAATGAGCAGAGATAAAACCACTAAAATAAACAGTACAAGCTTTGTGTTGGCTGTAAAAGACCTTGAAAAGTCGGTTAATTTCTATAAAAATGAACTTGGATTTGAAACAGTATGGACGGATGATGGATGGCATACCTTGCAACGTGGAGCATTCACTGTCATGTTAGGGGAATGCCCTGACGACCGTTCAGCTTTTGAGACCAAAAATCACTCCTATTTCGCCTACATTAATGTCGAAAATGTAGATGAGCTTTATAAGGAGTATCAGTCAAAAAAGATTGATATGAGACAGATATCCGATAAGCCATGGGGTCAACGAGAATTCGCAATTACTACCATTGATGGTCATAGGATCACCTTTGGCGAGGCAATTCATGGGACATCCTGAATCCTTACGCGTGTTTGTAGTCACTATGAATCTTAATCAACATTTCTTATCTTTAATAAGCCGGATGGTTGATTTGAGGTGTAACTATAAACTACAATGCAATGAAACGAAAGATCCAGGTAAAGTCACAACAAGAGGTTGATGATATCATGTCAACCCTGGAGCAGTCTAAAAACATTTTCAAGCTAAATAGCAATGATTCGGAAGTTGATTTCGAGTTTGAAGATCGTTACTACCAATTTTTGGTAGATAAAATTGAAATGCTGGGATACTCCAAGGGAGACTTAGTAGAAGCCTAAATAGCTTCGACACATGCTTCATCTGATCCTTTCCCAAGAGGGATCACAGTAATCTTTTCGTCTTTATTTCGATGTACTTATTGATCACATTTGTGTTCAAGTGCTCAGGGCTTGTGTAAAGCGATAAGATCCCATTGTGGGTTAGAACAGATTGAATGTTTTGCTTTTCATTGGAAATCTGTTTCGCTATTGATTTATTGTAAACGTCTATCGTAGCATTTGTGGATTCATCCATCACCTTATCAAGCTCAGTATTTTTGAAGAAAATAAGTAGTAACAAATGATGTTTATTGATCAGTTTTAAATAAGGCAACTGTCTTTCCAGTGCATAAATAGATTCGAAATTGGTGTACATCAAGAGCAGGCTTCGCTGCTTCACTTTTTGTTGGATGTACCAATAAAGCGTTGCAAAATCGTGCTCGTTGAACTGCGTCTCCTGGTTATAAAGTGTCTCAAGTAGATAGTTGATTTGCAAGTTTCTTTTTTGGGCAGGTATGAACGTTTGAGGCTTGTGTTGGAAAGTGATCAGTCCGGCCCTATCCCCTTTTTTAATTGCCACATTTGAAAGAACCAAAGAAGCATTAACGGAGTAATCCAGCAAGGTCATTCCCTCAAACGGCATTTTCATTGGACGCCCTTTGTCTATGACTGAATAAATGGGTTGAGATTTTTCATCAATGTAATGGTTCACCATTAAATCCGTTTTCCTCGCCGAGGCCTTCCAATTGATATGTCTGGGATCGTCACCCAGCACATACTCCTTGATGTGATCAAACTCCGTGCTTTGTCCGATCCTGCGCATGCGTTTCTGGCCGCTCATTCGAAGGTTTTGTGAAATAGCAGCTAGCTCATATTTGTACAAATTCAGGAAAGATGGATAGACCTTAACCATTTGTGGTTCACCAAAAACTTGCCGTCTTGTGATTAGCTTTAGAATTGTAGTTGAGAGCGTATTTGTTTTTCCAAACGTGTATTCCCCTCTTTCTGTGGGCCTAAGTTCATAGGACTTTATTACCTGATTCCCAGGTGAAAGGTCCATTGGAAGTTTCAAGTCTCTTTTTTGAAATTGCGGTGGAATTTCATCAACAAGGTTCGTATGTATTGGAAATTTATAGCTGCTAAGCAGATGAAACGTCACTTCGTTTTCATCGCCATTGGAAAACCTTTCCGGTAGCTGCCTTTCCAGCACAATTTTACCACCGCTCCAAAAAAGGAGTATGCAATCAGTAAGGGCCAAAAGAAGGAATGCAAGCGTAAGGCCCTTGGCCAGGCTAAATATGATGGGAATGTAATATCCCACAAACAAGAGTACTATCAAGGAAACCCCAATGAAGTAAAAACGATATGTTGGAAATATTTTCATTAAGTATTCGATTCTTCACTAATTCATTCTAGATCCTTCGCTGCACTCAGGATGACACTTCGAACACAAATGGAGCTGTCATTCTGACGGTGGAAGCATCTAGTCAAGATCATCATTTAAACTTCCATGTAGGATTGAAACTCATGATAAGATCTTCTTTCCTAAATCTTTTCCAGCCTTTGATTTCTTTTTCTCGATCAATTGCATGTTGAATATATTGAAATCTCTCCCAGTAAACCAGGTTATAGCAATTGTACTTACCAGCAAAAGAACGCTTTTCATTTTGAGAATCTGACCTATGTTGCTCCATCCTAGTGAGTAAATCATTAGTCATACCTGTATACAACACTTTTTTAGTTTTATTGGTCGCTATGTATACAAAATAATTATGATTCATAATTTCTGAGATCCTTTGCTACGCTCAGGATGACACTTAGAACACAAATCGAACTGTCATGCTGACGAAGGAAGCATCTAATTCCAATGTCCGATACTTTTTTCTGATCAATATATAATTTCATAGAATCTCACTTAGGAACCTCAACCTGTTGCAAGATCTGATCTGTAACCTCCTGGATCGTCACTCCTTGCAGCTCAGCTTCAGGCGAGAGAATGATCCTATGTTCCACAACAGGTTTAAACAACCGTTTGATATCTTCAGGTGAAACAAAATCACGGCCTTGAATAGCTGCAAAGGCCTTGGAAGCTTTCATAAGATCGATAGATGCTCTTGGCGATGCTCCCAGGTATAGTGAGTGATGTTCTCTCGTTTTGGCTATGAGCTTGACGATGTAGTCCATTAAGGATTCTTGTATGACGATGGCTTCCAGGTTCTCCCTCAATGCTATGACTTCATTCTTTTTAACAACTGGTTTCACAAAACCTAGCTTATGGTGATTCGTATTTTTGCTTGTCATCTGAAGAATTTTGTT
>JANQST010000301.1 GCA_028279155.1 Cyclobacteriaceae bacterium | reverse complement strand
TCAATTGATCATAATCATCTCCTTCCAATTCGATATTGATTGGATAACCTGCTGGTGGTCCAACCGCATCTTTTTCAACTGAAATGGCGACACCAGGGTAAATTCCGCTTAATGCGACCTGAATCTTTTCCCTCAACTTTTCCGAATCAGCTCCTTGTCGATATTTGAACTCCCGCATCGAGGCAGTAATCTTACCACGATGAGGCATCTCAGCCGCTGATCCTCCATCTGTCTGTGGGTTTCCTGCACCTTCTCCAACCTGCGAAACCGAAGATTCTACCAGGAAGTTACGGTCTTCATCCATATACACTTCGCTATTGATGATTGAATAAACTCTGCCCTCTATTTCATTCGTGATCTTATTCGTCTTTTCAATAGACGTTCCTTGTGGGTATTCTATGTAAACAATGATTTGGTTGGGCGTATTGTCCGGGAAAAATTCGACTTTGGTACGACCAGTCCCCATAGACCAACCAAAAGACATGAAAGCAAGAACCAGCAATAGAACTGTGAAAGAGAAATACCAATACACATTTCGTCCTTTAAGCGCACTTCTCAATCGTCCTTCATAGAAATTCTCCATCCATACAAGGAATGTCTTTTGAAATCCCAGTGCCAGTTTCTTAATTCCATATTTGTACACCCAAAACAAAATTGCGGTCGTGATCATCAACGATCCTAGCCCCCTGATAGCACCTCCGAAAATCAAAATGATAGTTCCAAATCCACCCAGAATAATTGAAAGCCTAATCAATTGCTTGGTAGTAAGCTCCCTGTCTTCAGTCTCCATAAATTGAGATACCAACATGGAGTTCATGAATATCGCCACGAACAGTGACGATCCCAGAACCACCGATAAGGTAATTGGGAAGTAGATCATAAACTGCCCCATTACTCCCGGCCACATACCAAGCGGCACGAATGCAGCTACAGTTGTTACAGTTGAGATGATAATTGGTAAAGCTATTTCACCAATTCCCTTCTTTGCTGCCTGTATTCTCGACAATCCTTCGTCCATCAATCGATACACGTTTTCTACAACCACAATTCCATTATCGACCAACATGCCTAGTCCCATAATCAAAGCGAACAAGATCATGGTGTTCATGGTGTATCCTAAGGCGTCAAGGATCATGAACGACATGGTCATTGACATTGGGATTGCAAACCCAACAAATAATGCATTCCTAAACCCAAGGAAGAACATCAAAACGGTTACCACCAGGATAATTCCAAAAATGATGTTGTTTACAAGGTCACTAACCTGGTTGAGTGTTCTGAACGATGAGTCGTTAGAAATCGAAATCTCAAGATCTTGAGGGAAGTAATTCTCTTCCGCATCCTTGATAATCTTTCTGATCTCATTGGCCGCATGAATCATGTTTTTTCCTGCACGCTTTTTCACATCAAGCATTACTACACTATTCCCGAACTCACGTGCATAAGTCGTCTTATCTTCTTCTTTAAAACTCACTTTCGCGATGTCCTTCAGGTAAACCGGAGCGTTGTTCTCCGATTTAACAACAAAGTCTTCCAACTCGCTTGGATCCTCAATTTCTCCAAGAATTCGAATCGTTCTTCTTTGTCCGCTAATCTTAAGGTTTCCAGCAGACATGGTCATGTTGCCATTTCCAATAGTTGACAGGATATCGTCGAAGCTGACCTTTGCTGCCATCATTTTGTAGATGTCTACTGCAACTTCAACCTCCAATTCTTGAGCACCTCGAATGTCAACTTCTTTAATCTCAGAAAGATCTTCGATCTCATCTTCCAGGTACTCCCCAAACTCCTTCAACTTGTTGACTGGATAATCTCCAGTGATGTTAATGTTCATGATCGGGAATTCCTCAGAGAAATTCAAGTCAAAAACATTTGGCTCAACCTTCGCTCCATTAAACAATGGCCAGTCCTCACCCGCTACCTCGGAGTCAACCTCATCTTTAACCTTTTGTTTCGCCGATTCTACACTAATGTCCTCGTCAAATTCTACAGTGATGATGGAGTAGTCTTCCTGTGAAGTTGATAGAATCTCTACCACGTTACTCACATTGGTCAACTCCTTTTCAAGAGGATCCGTAATCAATCGTTCTATGTCCTCAGCGGTGTTGCCTGGAAAAGGAGTACTGATATAAATCTTGGTTTCCTTAATCTCAGGGAAGTCCTCTCTTGGCATTGAAAAGTAAGATGACAACCCGATCAGCAAAAAGATGCCAATCATTACGAGTATTACGGACGGATTCTGGATGGCCCATGAGGACATCCTGAATTCCTTGTTTACTTTATTCTCTCTGGAATCCATGAGTTACTGAGTTAAAATTTTGACTTGTTGTCCGTCCTTCACACTTCTCGCACCTTCACTAATTACATCCTGACCGTCATTGATTCCTGACAGCACTTCAACATAATCACCTTGTGCCTTGCCGGTGGTAATGATGTTCTTGTTGGCCTTACCAATGTTATCTCCGTTTACCTGTGTAGCAACAAAAGCATATTGCTCTCCTTCCGCGTTTTCAGAAATGATGCTCTGTGGAATTAAAATAGCAGATTCATTTCTATAATCATTGATCTGAACCTTTGCAGTCAGGTTTGGTTTGATCTTGCCATTATTGTTAGGAACAGGGATTTCCACTGTAAATGAACGGTTATCAGGGTTAATGAAATTCCCCGTCTGTCTTACTCTCGATTCAATTGTCTCGTTCAAAATCGGGAAATAGACCTTCACCTTCTTGCCAGGAGTTACATCCGCAATGTACGATTCCGGAACATCAACCTCGATATACATGTTCGACAGATTCACAATTCTGAAAACCTCAGAACCAGGTCCACCGGGAACTACAACTGTTCCCTGATCTTTGATTACATCATCAATGATTCCGGTAAATGGTGCTCTGATGTAAAACTTATCAAGCTGGCTCTGCATTTGATCTACTGCACTTTGTTGAGCTTCATAGTTTGCTTTGGCCTGCAGGAACTGAATCTCTGTTCCAATTTTCTGCTCCCATAGTCGCTCCTGACGTTCGAAAGTAGTTTTCGCTAAAGCCAGTTGCGTTTTCATTTGCAGTAGCTGGCTTTCCATTCCACCATCGTCAATAGTGGCAAGTAATTGACCTTTCTTCACATTTTGACCATCTGTAACATGAATTCTAATCAATGTTCCTGCTGCTTCAGGATAAATCAAAACGTTCTGTTTAGTGGTCACATCACCTTGAAGTTCCACGTAATGATCAAAGTTTTCGAATTTTGCTTTGAACGTTGTTACCAAAGGCAAATTCCTGAATTCGCTGTTGGCATTGATCATAGAATCAAGCAGAGCGATCTCTCGTCCTATTGATTTATGTTGATCTGACAATTCAGCTTTTTTCTTTCTTACTTCTTCCAGGTCTCCTCCGGCGATGATGGCGCTGACAGTGCCCTCTTCTCCTCCGCCACACGACGAAAGGACTAGCGCTACGATGATGTTTAAGGTGAGTATATAGTTGATCTTTTTCATGATCTTAGTTTTTATAAAGTATTCCTAATGCTTTTTTAAGTTCGATTTGGGCTGTTGCTGCCTCGTAAAGTGCGTTCAAATAATTTGTTTGAGCTTCTTTAAATTCTGTATTTGCTTGTACCACTT
>JANQST010000300.1 GCA_028279155.1 Cyclobacteriaceae bacterium | reverse complement strand
CACGATTTTTTCTAAGTCTCCAACCACCTGACATTTTCAATAGTCCGGTCGACTTTTCAAGTGACGACTCGTCACGAACTACACGGGTCGTCACGACCCGTCAACATTTTCAACCGGCCTCACTGCCTCCACTACCTTCACATACACGATTTTTTCTAACTCTCCCACCACCTGACATTTTCAATAGTCCGGTCGACTTTTCAAGAAGTTGTCGTCGGATACTCAATGCTTGTTCATGATATTGGAGTGCGAGCGTCTTGTTGCCATTGTTCCAGTACACAAGCCCTAGCGCATTAAAGCATTCAGCTTTTTCAATTGTATCATCTTTTCCAAAAAGCTTTTCTGCCTCCAATAGATTTTCCAGCGCGTCATCATTGCGACCAAGATTTAGAAAACTTAGTCCGAGCAATGTCTGGGAACGTGCTTTTATCGATGGTGAGTTTTCAACTTCAGATGTGATGTATTCAAGGGTATTTTCAGCAAGGCTCTTGGCATGGAAGGGATCTCCATTTAAGAGCATACAGTCAATCATTTCGAGGTGAGTCTCTATATAGGATAGAATTGCATTCTGCTCAAGAAAAACCTCTCCGGCCTGTTTATAAAGATCATATGAAGTTTCATATTGACCATTTTTTTTGGCTGCTTCTGCTTGCTTAAGCAATGAACCTTGCGCAAACCCGACGTAGGTGAGAACAAGACAAACAGAAATGGACAGGATGTATTTCATGGTAAAGAAATGACCATTCAAATTTAAAACTTGTAGATATAGCTTAAGCTAAAAACTTCATCTCTTGTTAACCCATCCGGGTTTACATCTCTATCTACCAGTTTTATTCCTTGAATGACCTTAATACTACTGTTTACGTCAAATTGGTATCCAAAGGATGCCAGAACAGATAGAGCGAGCCCAAGTGTTCCGTCTAGATCAACTCTGTGTTCTTCTCTGTCTGGTGTTGCAGGTCTTAGGACATTATCCTTGGTTATACGATAGATGTTCAGTGCGCCAAGGGTAAAATTAAAGTTTGTGAACTTGAAATTTCTCTCAACTCTAAGCATAACATCCGTTCCACGCTTTAAATGAATACCTGTGTTGTACCTCCTCACATATTCTCTGCCTGCAGCCAACTCCGCATCAGTTGAACCAAGTCCCGGATAGCCTGGAAAGCCAGCCCAGATAAATTCATTGCCATTTTCAGTGAAAGCAACCTGAATTCCTGTCGCAAACAACCATTTTTGATTGATCATGGAAAAACCTGCAACACCGTCCCATGATCCAAGGCTTGTTTGATAATACATGTGCAAGGGAGTAGGCTGTCCATTGGTGAACTCGTTATTCACCTTCGCATTTGCATCATTTGTTGGGATCTTGGCTCCCAAAGTACCATTATAGCTCCAGTTGTTGGTGGTTTTGAGGTTTTTAGTATAACTGATGGAAATATCCCCTAAGCCAGCGTTCTCACCTAGATTTCCCTTAATCCATTGATAGGGAAGTTTGATTTGCAAAGAACTTCGGTCGGTCACTGCTAAGTTAAAATCCACGTTTGCAGCGAAAATGATAGGACTAATAAGACTAGTGCCTCGATAATAGTTGAATTCAATTGATCTTAATTTGATAGCTATACGTCTGCTATAATTCTGATCAGGTTTCATTGCGCCCATCGTACAAAACCCAGCATCACTACACCCTTGCGCATAACCACTCGCAATTGAAAGAATGAAAAGTAGAGAAGCAAACAACCTCATTTTGAGCTTTGTATTATTTATAGATACAATTATACGAAATCCAAAAACACATATATAATTAACTGTTAGGTTGTCTACCTTTTGTCAACTACGGACTCTTCAAGAAATATATCCTCACAACTCTCAACCAGCTTTTTGGCTGTTTTTTTTAAGAAAATTCCGATATCGATTAAACCTTTTTAAACCCTGCTAGTCAAAGGAGCCAAATTCAATAAAAAAACGAATCGAAATATTATGAAAAAGTTATTTATTCTAACCGTTCTTTCAGCATTCATCCTTAGCTCATGTAGTGATGATGATTCAAGTCTAGATACAGATATTCTAGAGCAATTGGACGTGGACTCTGAAGCAGCTTTAGAGTCAAATTTTGAAGATGTAGATGTGGTTGTTGAAGCAGGTATGTTGGAATTAGATGCAGGTAGGGCAGAACGAGATATTCTTCTTGAATGTGCAACTGTTGAAAAAGACGAAGAAAATAAGACCATTACAATTACTTATCCGACAGAAGGTTGTGTAGGTCCGAGGGGTAGAGTGAGAAAAGGAACCATTATCATTGAATACAATGAAAGAAGGTTAATCCCAGGTGCGTTTAGAAGAGTTACATTGGTCGATTTCTTCATCGATGATGTACAAGTTGAAGGTACACGTACACTTACGAATACCTCAGATGAGCTTAGTGATCGTCCGGAATTTACTGTCGAGCTTGTTGGTGGCAAACTGACTTTCCCAGACGAAACTTTTGCAACGAGAGATGCTAGTCATGTTAGAACTTGGGTGAGAGCAAACAATCCACTGGAAGATGAAACAGAAGTGACCGGTGAGGCGAGTGGTCAAAGAAGAGATGGTGTAAGCTACTCAATCGAAATCCTTGAGCGCTTAATTTACAAACGAGCATGCCGATTGGAAGGCGTATTTATTCCTGTACAGGGAATCAAGCAAATCACGTCTGGAGATAATGTAGCGGTGATAGATTTTGGAGATGGAACTTGTGATAACCTGGTAACAATCACAGTTAATGGTGGTGAGCCGGTAACTAAAGAAATCAATCATCGAGGAAGATAATCTCTTAGGTTAATTTCAGGTAGGTAAAGCCCCTCGATCTTCGCAAGAAGAGAAGAGGGGTTTTTCAGTTTACTTCTGTAAAGACGTAAGCAATAATGTTTGCACCCATTCTGAGTGCTTTTTGCCGCAATTCTTCAGGATCATTGTAGATGGCCTGATCTTCCCACCCATTGCCGAGATCACTTTCATAGGAATAAAAACAAACCAGTTTTCCTTCATGAATGATACCAAAACCTTGAGGTGGTTTCCCATCATGTTGATGAATCTTCGGTAATCCTTCGTCAAACGTAAATTTCTGGCTATAAATAGGATGATCGAACGGAATCTCAACAAAATCCAACTCAGGAAATACCTTCTTCATTTCAATTCTCACAAATTGATCAAGACCGTAATTATCGTCAATATGGAGAAAGCCACCAGCAGTTAGATAACTTCTTAAATTATCTGCTTGTGATTGGGTGAAGACAACATTGCCATGCCCTGTCATGTAAACATAGGGATATAGAAATAGATCCGGACTCCCGACCTCAACAATATCT